>JBGPNU010000152.1:0-7932 GCA_041487675.1 Binatus sp. (SeqCode) | reverse complement strand
GATGTTATGGTCGACCCGCGACAGGCGCTTGACCGACCAATGCTCGAGCGCGTCAGCCAGATGCTTGTCGAGCGTGACCTGCTCGCGGCGCACCCCTTCCATCAGGGCCACCGCAAACTTGCGCGCGCTCTCCTCGGCCGCAAAGCTATCGAACAGGACCGCCAGGTCGTCGCTGCTCGCACCGCCGCAGATATCGATCCGGTAGAGTGCCTTAAGCGCAAGTTCACGCCCAAGATGTCTTAGTCCCATAGCAATTCAATAGTGCCCGCGGCTGGGCGCGCATTTGAGGCGCCAGGCCGAGCGGGGCGGTAAAGCTCTCAGGTGATAAGCTTCAGCTCCGAGAACAGATGTCCCAGTTTTTCTTTTTTAGTTTTCAGGTATCCGATATTGCCCGCATGCGGCGTGACTTCTATAGGCACCCGCGAGACATTAACCCCATAGCGGCGGAGGCTTTCGATTTTGTGCGGATTGTTGGTCAGTAGTTGCACTTCACCGACCCCGAGATCGCGCAGAATCTGCGCCCCGATTCCATAATCGCGCAAGTCTTCCTCGAATCCGAGATGAAGATTCGCCTCGACCGTGTCCATCCCATTGTCTTGCAATGCGTAGGCGCGAATCTTGTTTCCGAGTCCGATTCCGCGGCCCTCCTGGTGAAGGTAAATGATGACCCCGGAATCCGCCGCCATTATCCGCTCGAGCGCCTCTTGCAACTGCTCGCCACAATCGCATCGCGACGATGCGAACACGTCGCCAGTCAGGCACTCCGAATGAAGCCGCACCAGCACCGGCCGTCCGCCGCCGACCTGGCCCTTGAGCAGCGCAAGATGCTCGCGGCCATCGACTATATTCTTGAAGATCACCGCCCGCAGGACGCCTCCGCTTATCGGAAACGGCTGCTCGGAAACGCGCTGAACCAGCACTTCGTTGGTCAGGCGATAGGAAACAAGTTCCTTGATGTAGCAGATCGGGATCGAATGGATCGCCGCGAATTCGCGAAGTTCCGAGAGCCGCGCCGCTTCGCCATCGTCGCGGAGCATCGTGCACAGCGCCGCGGCCGGACTCATCCCGGCCGATCGCACCAGGTCCACCGCGCCTTCCGCGCGTCCCATTCGCATCATCACGCCGCCGCCGAGCGCCATCAGCGGCAACACGTGACCCGGCATCACGATATCGCCGTGGCGGGATTCTTCGTAGGAGACCACCGAGATTACGCGCGCGCGATCGGCAGCCGAGATGCCGGTCGTCGCACCCTCGCGCGCATCGATCAGCGCTCCGGCCTGCTCGATTGAATTGCCGTTGTCGGTGGCGGGCATCAGCGGAATTCCAAGCTCGCGGAATCGCTTCTCGGGTATCGCGACAGAAACTACGCCGCGCGCTTCGCGCGCCATGAAATTGATATCGTCCGGCGTGATCTTCTCGGCCGCCATCACGAGATCGCCTTCGGCGTCCTCGCGTTCCTCGGCCACCATCACGACCATCTTTCCGTCGCGCAGCGCGGAGAAGACTTCCTCTAAAGTAGCTGATGCCATCTTTTGCTTCGACGATGCGGATATTATCACTGGCCTACCGACCTAACCAGTCCGCCTTTTCTTCCGCGCTGTCTTCGATCGTTTGGCTTTCCCGAGCCGGCCCTCGAGCAACCAGTCGTCGCCGACCCGGCGTGCGGTAAAATCGGTAAGCTCGGGTGCGTCGCGAACCCGGCGAGCATGCATCCCTTCTATCGCCGGCAGGCCGGCGCCGAGGATTTTCGGCGCGACAAAGAATGCGACTCGATCCACTATGCCGGCGTCGAGCGCCGAGCCGGCCAGCTTTGCGCCGCCTTCGATCAGCACATTGCACCATCCACGCCGCCCAAACTCATACATCAGTTGATCCAGCGCGATTTCGCCGTCGCGCGCTTTCACTGAGATTACCTCGACGCCGGCGCGCTCATATTTTCGTCGAGCACGTGCGAGATTAGCATTCGTGGTGACAATAATCGCCGGCGCCTTCGATCGCTCGCAATAAACCCGCGCCGTCGGCGCGGTGCGAAGCCGCGCGTCAATCACGACGCGCACCGGATCGCGGCCGCCGGCGATCCTGCACGTCAGCCGTGGATTGTCCGCGATCACGGTGCCCGCACCCACCATCACGGCGTCGCATTCGCGGCGCCATCGATGCACCATCTGGCGCGACGCTGCCGAACTAATCCATCGCGATCGCGAATCACCATTTGCAGCAGCGATACGCCCGTCCAGAGACATCGCAAGCTTCAGGATTCCAGCGGGGCGCCCGCGCATGACGCGCGTGATGAATCCCTGGTTTAAGCGCTTCGCCGCTTCTTCCAAGACTCCCGTCCGGACTTCGATTCCAGCGCGCTTCAGGATTGCGATTCCCCGCCCTTTGACGCGCGGATCAGGATCGAGGCACCCGACTACGACCCTCTTCAGTCCAGCTTCAGCCAGCGCGATTGCGCAAGGCGGCGTCTTTCCGACGTGAGCGCACGGCTCGAACGACACGTAAGCGGTCGCCCCGCGGACGTGGCGCCCGGCTGCGGCGAGCGCTTGCGTTTCGCCGTGCGGACGCCCGCCCGGCGCCGTCACTCCGGTTGCGACGACTATCCCGCCGCGAACGATCACGCATCCTACCGATGGATTCGGCGTCGTGAGGCCGAGGCGGCTCCGAGCGAGCGAGAGAGCCTCGCGCATGAAGCGATCGTCGGTCTCCGCGGAGGCCTCCATCGGGGGAATCAGGAGGCTGAGTCGCCCTTCTTGTCGCCGCTACGAGTCGCGGCGGGGGCTTGTTTGCGCTGATTGATCAGATCCTCGAGCTCGTGCATGAACTCGTCGATGTCCTTGAACGATCGATAGACCGAGGCAAAGCGGACATACGCAACCTGGTCGATCTTGTGCAACTCGTTCATGACCGCCGACCCGATCGCGTTGCTGTTTACCTCGCGATCGCCCTGCTCGCCCACCGTGGTCTCTATACTGGTGGCAATCTGCTCGATCGTTTCCATCGAGACCGGCCGCTTTTCGCAGGCGCGCTTGAGCCCGGCAATTATCTTGGCTCGATCGAACGGCTCGCGCCGCCCGTCCTTCTTCACGACCATCGGGGCCGATTCCTCGACCCGTTCGTAAGTCGTGAATCGTCGCTTGCAAGCCGTGCACATTCGCCGCCGCCGGATCATCACGCCGTCGCTCGACAGTCTGGAATCGACCACGCGATTTCCGCGCTTGCGGCAGAACGGGCACCGCATTGGCTAGCTCCCGACCGGAAAAGCGGACCCGACCGCGCACGGTTCGCACCGCCGCCGCCGGCCGGATGAATTGTCACAGGCGAGTATGGAAACGAACAGCTTCAGCTCTTGTGAGCCTCGATATAGGTGACGACGTCCTTGACGGTGCGAATTTTCTCGGCGTCCTCGTCGGAGATTTCGATGTTGAACTCCTCCTCCAGCGCCATCACCAGCTCGACGATGTCGAGCGAGTCCGCACCGAGATCCTCGATAAACGAGGCCTCCGGGGTTACTTCGTCGGCGGCCACGCCCAGCTGCTCGCTTATCTTCTCGCGAACTTTGGTTTCGATGTCTTGAGCCATCGTGCTCTGGTTCCTCCTGGCAGCGCGGCATCGAAGGCCGCATATCAATTTTCCAATCTTATCCCTCGTGCCGCTGAAGATCCCGCTCGCATCGTTTCGCTAACGACCTGATGCATGCGGTGACGGTGTGGAGGTCGCGGTTAAATTATCAGGGGAGCATAAGGACTTAAAGGAGTACTGGCAAGCTCATCTTCACGGCTTGCCGCCGGCGCTTGACGACTTGCCCAGGGCGCTCGCCTCCGACACGGTCTTGAACGACGCGAGATCCTCAAGCGGCCTCACCCGGATAGTCCGGTACATTCGGCGCATCAGGCCCATCAGCACCCGTCCGCAGCCGAATTCGATTGCGTCGGTGACTCCGGTTCTGGCGACCACGCCCATCGACTCTTCCCACCTGACCGGCGCAGTTATCTGCTCGAGCAGCAGCGGCGCCACGCTCGCGGGATCGCGATTCACTTCGGCGCTCACGTTTGCGATCACGCCAAACTTGAACTCGCTCACCTTGATTCCCCCGAGCACCGCGGTCATTGCGTCACGCGCCGGTTGCATCAGCGGGCAATGGAAGGGAGCGCTGACCTTGAGTTCCACCGACATCGGGGCGCCCCGTTCCCTGGCGAGCTCGAGCGCACGACGGACCGGAGCTGCATGTCCCGCGATCACGACCTGTCCGGGGGCGTTCAGGTTCGCGGGCACCGCGAGCTGGCCATTGCCGCTGACCTCCTCGCAGATTTCCTTTACCTGCGCGAACTCGAGACCTATAAGCGCCGCCATCGCGCCCGCGCCGGCCGGGACCGCGTCCTGCATCGCGCGTCCGCGCTCGCGCACCGCGCGCACCGCGTCGGCAAACTGGATTGCACCCGCCGCGACCAGCGCGCTGTATTCGCCGAGGCTGTGCCCCGCCGCGATCTCCGGCTCGATTCCGATTTCATCCCGATAGACGCGCAGCGCCGCAATAGACGCCGTCACGATTGCCGGTTGGGTGTTGGCGGTGAGCTTGAGTGTTTCTTCGGGCCCTTCGAAGCACAGTCTGGAAAGCGCGAATCCGGCCGCGTCGTCGGCTTCCGCGAAGGTCCGGCGTGCGATGCCGAAGTTGGCCGCCAGCTCCTTGCCCATCCCGACCCGCTGCGATCCCTGCCCGGGAAAAAGAAACGCCAGTTTCATTGCACGATCCTTAATCAGGCGTGATTTGCCTTAGTTAGGAATGACTTTTCGGATGATCCGGCGAATGCTCGTCCGGATTCGATTCGTCCGCTTGCTCGTCGCCCGCCGCGTGCTTCTTGTCCACGGTCGCGACGCCATTGTGCGGCGCCGCAGCGCCATCGGCGACGCTGTCGTGCGAACTGGAATGCGTCGATTCGTAGCCGGCGCGCTCGATCTTCAACTCGTCGGCATGATGTTCAATCCCGCGCTCCGGCGCCGGCTCGTGCTGCCCGTCGGCCGGGTGTGCCTCCGGATGCGCGTCGTCCCGCCGGGGCGCCTCTTCCTTGTCGCGGCGATGCAACCGGTCGCGCATCTTGCTGAACAGCGCGCGGATTCCCTTGCCTGCGGGTTTGACCGGAACGTCGGGCTGAATCTTGCCGAGAATTTCCAAAATCTCGGGGTTCACGCGATGGACCAGTCGCTCGTTCGCGGCGGCACGAATCGCGTTTCGAATCGCCCTTGGATTCGACGAGCCGTGCGCGATCATCGATACCCCGTTGACTCCGAGCAGCGGCGCTCCGCCGTATTCCGACGGGTCGAGCCGCTCCCGCATCGCAGTCAGATTTTTCCGTATCAGCAGGTACGCGAGCCGGGTGCGCCAGTTCGCGCCAAACAGCCCGCGGAGGCTGCCCATCATGAACGACGCAAATCCTTCCATCGTCTTCAGCGCGACGTTTCCGTTGAACCCGTCGGTGACGACGACATCCACTTTGGCCCGGTTGATATCGCACCCCTCGACGTAGCCCACGTAGTGCACGTAGGTCGGCATCTGCGCGAGCATCGCCGCCGCGGCGCGGGTGATATCGGTGCCCTTCGACGCTTCCTCGCCGTTGGACAAAATTCCGACTCGCGGCCGCGAGACGTTGCGCACGTGGCGCCAATACACGCTGCCCATCACGGCGAATTGTACGAGATTGATTGGCTTTACGTCGGTGTTCGCGCCCGCGTCGATCAGCAGTCCGAACCCCTCGCTGGTCGGCACCAGTGACGCGATCGCCGGCCGATCCACGTTGGTCAGATTGCCGAGAATCATCATCGAGGCGGTCATCACCGCACCCGAATTACCGGCGCTCACGAACGCGCTCACGTCGCCGCGCTTCACGAGATCGAGTCCAACGTGAATCGACGAGCGTGGCTTGGACAACACCGACTCCAGCGGCGAATCATCCATCAGGACGACCTCGGGTGCGTGCTCGATGCGAATCGGCAGGTTGGCGGCGTCGTGCTCGGCCAGTTCGCGCGCAAGGATCTCCCCGTCGCCCACCAATACGACTTCTATCCCAAAGTCGCGGGCGGCCAGGACGGCGCCTTCAACGGTCGCCTTTGGGGCGAGATCACCCCCCATCGCGTCGAGCGCGATTTTCACGGCGCGTACCCTGTAAGCCTATTCCTTTGACTCGGCGAGCTGGCGTCCGCGGTAGGAGCCGCAATGGCGGCAGATGCGATGCGGCATCACAGGCTCGCCGCACGACGCGCAGGTACCGGGGTTGACCGCGCGAAGCGCATCGTGGGCGCGGCGCATGTTCTTCTTCGAATGCGAGGTTCGGCGTTTGGGTGCTTGCATGGCAAATTACTTCCTAATGTTGGGGTAGAGCTTATCAGGAGCGCGGCAGTTTAAGCGACCGGATCGCTTCGAGGCGCGGATCGAAGGTTTCGGCGCGACATCCGCATTTGGACCGATTCAGATTAGCCCCGCAATGCGGGCATAGACCGTGACAATCCTCCTGGCAGAGCGGACGGGTCGCCAACGCGAGGATCACCTGTTCCCTAATCAACGGACTCAAGTCCACCTGGTCGCCCTCGTAGAGCGAAAATTCCAAATCCTCCGCGCGAAGATTGTCATCGCTATAGCCGACCGCCTTGGGCGACAGCACGAATCGAAACGGCCGATCGCTCGGAGCGTCGAACTCCTCCGCACATCGAGCGCACACCGCGCCGGTCCGCGCCTTCAGGCTGCCGGCAAAAAAGAGTTCCATTCCCGCGCGATAGAATGACACCGACACTTCGACCGGTCCCTCCACATGATACTCGCGGATCGGTCCCTGGCCCAGGATACGATTAATTTCCTGCTCCGGCTCGGCGAAGGCCAGATCCTTGGCCTCCCCCGTTATGTCCTCGATTCGGATTATCACCGGTCAATGTGACGCCTTCGACCGAAACTGGAACCAGAATTATTGCACGTCGCGCCCGATGTTCAAATAAGGGCGCTCGGCACGCCGATCTTCGGGCAATCGCTGGCGATCGCACAGACCTCACAATCCGGTTTACGCGCGATACAAACCTGGCGTCCATGCAGAATCAGCCGCATCGAGAATGGGGTCCACTCCCGCGCAGGCAAAATCGCCTGCATCTCGATTTCGATTTTCCCGGGATCGGTCTCTGTCGTGAGTCCGAGCCGATGCGTTAGCCGCCGCACATGGGTATCGACGACGAATCCCGGCTTTCCGAAAACATGCCCGAGTATCACGTTGGCAGTCTTCCGCCCCACACCGCGGAGTTTGACCAGTTGTTCCATCTCGGACGGCACCTCGCCCCCGTGCCGTTCGACCAGAAGTTGCGCGGTCGCGATAAGCGACTTGGTCTTCTGCCGGAAGAATCCGGTCGTCGCGATCAACTGTTCGACTCGCTTGGGGTCCGCCGTCGCCATCGCGCGCGCGTCGGGATACTCGCGAAAGAGTGCGGGCGTTGCGCGATTGACTCCGGCGTCGGTGGATTGCGCCGACAGGATAGTCGCCGCGAGGCATTGCCACGGCGTCTCGAAATCCAGGCTGATGCGAGCCTTTGGGTATAACTTCGCGAGCGATCCCGAAATTCTCGCCGCGCGATTTATCGTTGCCGCGCGCGATTCTCGCCGCCGCATTACATCCTCACGCCGGTACGCGACGCCGCTGCTGCTCGTGCCTGAAGCTCGCGAGCTCCTGTTCCGCGCGAACAGAATCCCATCCGAGTTCTGCCGCCATGATTCGTGCGACGGCCGGCGCCGCCGCCTCGGCTTCGACCGGGTAGCGCCAGGTGAGCGACGTGCGCCGAATCAGAAAATCCTGAAGCGAATGCGCCATCTCGTTGCGGATCGCGTGGACCACCTCGGCGCCAAGAGCGGGACATCCGCGTGCGAGCGGCACCGCAAGCTCGGGACGCTCGGCTGCGATTGCG
>JBGPNU010000151.1:0-7947 GCA_041487675.1 Binatus sp. (SeqCode) | reverse complement strand
GGCGTGTTGATAACGTAATAGTTGTAAATTTCCGTAAGCCGCGGCAGGTCCGCGCGCACCGCCGGTCGAACGCTCATATCCGCCATGACTGGTCGCACCCTCCCCGGGAAGTCTGACTATTAGGCAACGTCACTTGCAGAGTTGTTTCAAGCGGCGAGATCGCTCTTCGCCAGGCCGGCGAACGTGGTTAGCTCTATCCGGTTGCGATCGATCGCTTCGCGCACGTGCGGACTGGTAAGAATTTCGACTTCGAGTTGCGCCTCGGCTTCAGGTGGAATGCCGCCAACGTCGGCCGCCGGATGGAAATACAACTCGGTGCTGCCGTCGCGAAGCCGATCGATCACGCCGACGATATAGTCCTCGCCGAGATGACCGCTCTGATGAAGTCCGAACAGCGCGTCGGTCGATCGGAGCCCGCGCTCGGCCATCATCCGGCGCGTCCGCCGCGACAAGGTGCGGAAGATAGCCGACTCGATCAGCTTGCGCGGCGCGTGGTCGCGTTGAAGTCGAAGCGTCGTCATCACACTCTCGCGCGGGAGGCGAAGACAGGGAACTTTGTACTCGACGGCAAGGCCGATCAGAATGTCGGCGAACAATGGATGAACGTGAAAATTCAGATGACCGTCGATATGGTTGAGATAGCCGATCAGTTCGAGATGCCGTTCGATTTGCGCGCGAAGTTCGTCGGTCATTTTGGCGCGCATCGATCGGTCGAAGAAGTAACGCATTCCCGCCAGCACGGGATTCTCGATAAACTGTCCAGACGCCCCGACCGCGCCGCGAAGCTGCGCCGCGTCGAGCACGCTCCGGCCGCGGCAGACGACGGCATGCAGGCCGACATCGAGCGCCGGGTTATGGCGCGCCAATTCAGCCGCGGCCTCGGCCGCGAGCTCGGCGACCATCAGACTCGCGCTGCCCAATATTCCGTCGCGATGGGCGCGGATAACGCCGGCATTGACCTCGGGCGACAACCCGAAGTCGTCGGCGTTGACGATCAAGCGCTTCAACCGATCACTCCGCTACACCAACGGCTGGCGCGCGGGACGGCTTTGAACTACTGAAAAGCACCCGAGCAATTTTGCTAGCATAACGGGGTTCGCTCAAGCGTTCGAGGTTAACAATTCCGCGATGAGACCACGCGATTGATTCTGCTCTTTTACGCCTTTGCGCGCGAAGTCGGAGCCTTTAAGCGCCGGCTAAGCAATCCAACCCCGCTCGTTCACGAAGGCTTGCACGGCTTTCGCGCGGTCATCGGCGGCAAGGAGTTCTCAGTCATCGGACACGGAATCGGGCCGAGTCGAGCAATGGAAACCGCGCGGCGCGCATTCGATTTGATGCCTCGCGCGGAATTGGTGATCGCCACCGGTGTAGTCGGCGCGCTCTCGAGCGGCCTCAAGCCGGGGGATCTCATTCTTGCGGACCGAATCTTTGCCAGCCGCGCGGAGGGCGAAATCGCCGCGCAGGTGGCCGCATTCGGCGACGCGCATCTCAGCGCGATCGGCCAATCGCTGTCGATAGCAGGGGTCAATTACACGACCGGCGCAATCTTGACCACCCATCGAGTGCTCGCGACCGGCGCCGAGAAGCGCCGCGCGAAGGAGAGCACCGGTGCGATCGCGGTGGACATGGAATCCGCCGCGCTTGCCGCGGAAGCGGCCGCGCGCGGACTTCCATTCATAGCGATCCGGGCGGTGCTCGATGAAGTCGATGACGAAGTCGTGGGCGCCGCGATGGCCGACAAACATGGTCACGTTAATCCGCTCGCCGCGACAGCGTACTTGATTCGCAATCCCGGGACCGTGCTTAAAATCCCGCGGATGATGCGCAATCTTTCTCGCGCTACGGCCGCGATCGCCGACGCGCTCGAGGCGATCGCTCACGAGGGCAAAGTCCCCGCGGCTAAGAAGTCCGCGCGCGGTCAGGCGGGACATAAGCTCCGGCGCTGAAACCGCCGTCGATCGGCACCGCTACTCCGGTGATGAATCCCGCCTGGTCCGAGGCCAGGAACGCCGCAAGCGCCGCGACCTCTTCGGGCTTGCCGTTGCGTCCCATCGGATGCATGTTGCCGGTGCGCTCCCAGATCATTGGCGACGCGCCCGCCGGCACGGTGTTGCAGTTCTCGGCGATCGGCGTCTCGATCACGCCCGGGCAGATCGACACGCATCGAATTTTGCTCCGCGCGAAGTCGAGCGCGATTCCCTTCGACATGATCACCACGCCGCCTTTCGCTGCCTGGTAGGCGCCGAGATTCGGCACGCCTTCGATTCCGGCCCCGCTGGCGGTGTTGATAATCACTCCGCCGCCCTGCTTTTCCATTTGCGGGATCGCGTACTTGCAGCCGAGGAATACGCCTTTGAGGCATACGTCGACGACCCAGTCCCATTCCTCTTCGGTAGTGTTGACGACGTTCTTGGGCACGAAAACGCCGGCGTTGTTGAACAGGATATCAAGCCGCCCGAACGCGCGGACGGTTTCATTGACCATGCGCTCGACCTGCGCGGCGACTCGCACGTCAACCGCGATCGACTTCGCGATCCCGCCCGCCTTCTCAATTTCCGCGGCGCTATTGCTCGCCGATTCCGCGCGCACGTCAGCCACCATCACCTTCGCGCCTTCATCCGCAAAGCGGATCGCGCTCGCGCGCCCGATTCCCGAACCCGCACCAGTTATCAATGCGACTTTATCTTTGAGCAGCATCGTCAAGCTCCTTTGCGATCTCGTCGAAGACCGATGACCGACGCTAGCCACAACCAACGAACATTTGAAAGGCCGCGAGCGCGGTCAGATCGGCCGCAGTTTCGCGTTCCCAGTGACGACAGTCGCTATGCGGAGCCGCGCCGAGCGGTCCAGACCGGCAGGTCGCGTTCGTAAGGGAAGTCGGCGAGGTGGCGTTCGATTGCGGCGGCGTCGCCGTAGCAATCGCTCCGGGTCAGGATATGAATCGCCAATGCCGTGAATGGCAGGTAGATGAACACGGCGGCCCATCCGATATTCGGCGCGCCGATTCGGAACAACATCGTGATTCCAAAGATCACAATACCCGAATAGAGCGCCGGCCCGAGTAAGGCGCGCGATCGCATCGCGGGAATAGAGCCCACAGGTTTGCCCGCCCCGTGATTAAAGGCCGCGTCGAGCAGCTGGAAGATCGCGATCGTGATCGCCGCGACGAAATACCATCCGAGATAGTTGCTGATCGGCACGCCGAAATGCGGCCCGGGCGGGTCGTACCAGAAAATCCGGCCGAGGAACCATCTGTCTCCGAGCACGCTCAACGGATCGACGACCATGTCGATCATCACCATGAACAGCGCGGCCATCAGCCACACGCGCGGCGCGCGGCGAAGTTTCCAGGTGTCGAGGATTCGCAAGTCGGCGCCGTGCCGGTAGAGCGGCGAACTCAGCAGCATCGCCACCGTATAGCTGGCGAAGCCGAGAAACGTGAACGAAAGCGAGTCCATAAGCGGTACGCCGAATACCCAGATCTCGCGGCTACGAGTCGCCTCGATGTAATGATAGAGCCCGAATGGAAATCCGTTGTGGACCGAAGACCATTCGCACGCGAGCGAGACGCTGTAGGTCAGCACCGAAAAAAGAATTGTCGCGCGAAATCCGAAGTTGACGATTGCGATGAACAGGAAGCTCGCCAGAAAAACAAAAACATACGGGCGAAGCGCAATCGTGGACAGCAGCAGATGCATCGCGAAGGCCTGCTACGCGGCGCTCTTGGCGGTGCCGGTCGATCTGAAGAACTCGATCGCGGCGGTCAGCGCCGCGTCGATCGGCCCGGGCGAATAGCCCAGCTCTGCGCGCGCCTTCGACGAGTCGAAGAACATTCGCTTTCGCGCCATCCGCACTTCCGTCAGGCTGGCGCGCGGCGCTCGACGCGTAACCGTACGCGCTACCGCCTCGGCGCCGAGCGCGAATCCGAACGCGACCGCATATGGAATCCTCATCTTCGGACCGGGCAATCCGGAAATCGCGGCAAGCCGCAAAAGAAATTCCTTGAGGGTAAGGTTATCCCCGCCAAGAATATACTTCTCGCCGGTCCGGCCATGCTCCGCCGCCAGCAGATGGCCGCGCGCAACGTCCTCGACATCGACGATGTTAAGCCCGGTCTCCACATACGCGGGCATGCGCCGATTCAGGAAGTCCACGATTATTCTCCCGGTAGGCGTCGGCTTGAAGTCGAGCGCGCCAACAGGCGTCGAGGGATTCACGATTACCACCGGCGCACCGGCGCGCGCGGCTTCGAGCGCAGCCTGCTCGGCCATGTACTTCGAGCGCTTGTAATGCCCGGTCATCTCGGCGAGTGACGACGGCGTGTCTTCGCGCCCAACTCCTCCGTGCGGAATCCCAAGCGCTCCCACCGTGCTGGTATGAACGATGCGCGGCACGCCCGCTGCGGCGGCGGCCCGCAGGATATGGCGCGTGCCTTCGAGATTGGTCGCATACATCGGTGCGGGATCGGTGAGCCACAGCCGATAGTCGGCGGCGACATGATAAACCTCGTCGCATCCGCCGACCGCGCGTTCGACCGACTCGAAGTGCCGGAGATCGCCGCGCATGATCTCGAGGTTGAGGCCGGCGAGCGCGCTCAAATCCGCGTTCTCGCGCACCAGGACGCGGACCCGATCGCCGCGCGCAATCAGAGCGCGCACCACGTGGCATCCGACAAATCCGTTTCCGCCCGTGACCAGCGCTAACTTTGTCGCCATCGGATTAGGCCGCGCGTGATGCGACGGCGCGCGCGGCGACCGCCGCCGCGGCGGCCCGGCCGGAAATTACCGCGCTCTCAATGGTTGCGGGGAGGCCGGTCTGTATCCAGTCGCCGGCCAGGAAAAAATTCGGAATCGGCGTCTTGGCCGTCGGCCGCAAATCGTGCGAGCGCAGGTCCGGCGCCATGGTAGCGTGCTTCTCCTTGAGCACCAGCGACTTAACAACCTTTGCGTCGCGCGAGGCCGGGAGCATGGTGTGCAGATCGTTCAGCACGACTTCCAGAATCTCGTCGCTGCTGCGCTCGACCAGCTTTCGCGCGCCGCTGATCACGAAACTCATGTAGCCTGGATGCGTCTCGCCGCGCTGGGTGAAAATCCGGCGTTTGTTGAATAGCCACTGAGTAGTCGTACCGATAAAGCCCACGAACGGCAAATTAGTCACTTCGCGATCGAGCCAGATATGGACGCAGATGATCGGCGAGCTGGTGAGCCACGCCAGGCGCGCGAAGAACGGATCCGCTATCGCATTTTCGGGGATGAAACGGAGCAACTGTGCCGCCGGAACGGCAGAGATAAAATTCGAGGCTTCGATCCTGCGCCCGTCGCGCAACCGCGCGCTCGTGACGCCGCCGCCAGGCCCAAGCTCCAGCGTCTCGACGATCGAGTGCGACGCGACCGTGCCACCCGCGCGCTCGATAAGCTGCTTCGACCCCGTGCAGTACAGATCGGTAAGCCCGACGCGCGAATAAACGAACGCCGAGTCGCGGCGGCGCGAAAAAAACGCGCGCTTCAGGACTTCGGCTAGCAGCTCGGCCGACGACGACTGGGGCTCGTCGTTCAAAGTCGCGATTGACATCGGATACCAAAAGCATTGCCGCGCCCATTCGGATTGCCCGAGACGATCCATCAGTTGCGTGACGGTCAGATGACGCAGTTCGCCGTCTCCGTGCCGGCGCATCGCAAGCATCCGAAGTCCGCCACGCATCACGCCGATTCGCTCTGCGATACTCAGATGCCGGTAACCAAGCAATGCGCTCGTCATGTGAAACGGACCGGGCAGCCGCGCGGTCTTAAGCAGCGCGCTTCGTCCCGGTCCGGCGAGCATTTCGATTTCCAAATTCTCGTGAAAGACGAGCTGATCGTAGGCGCCGATGCGATCGAGGAAGTCAAGCGTCTCGCCGTAGCATCCCATCAGCACGTGCTGTCCGTTGTCGACGAAGTCGCCGGTGTCGGGATCGGCAAACGAGTACGCGCGCCCGCCGAGCGCGGGTTTGCCCTCGAGCACCGTGACGCGAAATCCTTTTTCCGCAAGCGCGACCGCCGCACTGAGTCCGGCAAAGCCCGCGCCGATCACAACTGCGTCGTTGGGCGACACTGCTTGATTCGCAGTCGTCATTTGGATTAGCCGCGCAGCGCGCCCAATCGGCCCACCGCCCAGGCGCGTCCGACCAAGTAGAGTTTGTGGGGAGCGGAAAGGCGGTGGCGGCGGTCGAGCACGCGATAATTTGACTTGATGATCCGCTCGAGCAACGCGGCGTAGATTAGCCGCATCGCCTCCGCCGTCAGCAGCGTCGATCGATCCTCGGCCGCGAGCGCCGCTTGCGCAGCCGCGTAGAGTTCCTGCGCGCGTTTGGCTTCGAAGTCCATCAGGCTGACGAAATTCGACGAGTACACGCCGCCGAGAATTTCATCCTCGCTCACGTTGAATCGCGCGAGGTCTTCCAGGGGAAGATAAATCCGTCCGCGCGCCGCGTCCTCGCGCACGTCGCGCAGAATATTGGTCAACTGAAGGGCCAGCCCGAGGTTCTCCGCGTACAACTTCGCCGACGGATTGCGGTAGCCGAATATCTCGATGCAGATGAGGCCCAGCGCCGACGCGACGCGATAACAGTACGGGCGCAGCTCTGCAAAGGTTTGATAGCGCTTGCGAGAGAGATCCATCTCCACGCCGGCGATGATTTCCTCGAAGAGCTCTCGCGGAATTGCAAATCGCCGCGCGCTATCGGCCAGCGCGCGAGAGACCGCGCGGGTCGGCACGCCCGCATAGACACGGTCAAGTTCCTCGCGCCACCTCCTCAGCAGCAACGCCGGCTCGCGAATCGATTCGTCGTCGGCGATATCATCGATGAAACGGCAGAATGCATAAACGGCATGGAGCGCGCGGCGCCGCTGCGGCGGCAGCAAAATGAACGCATAGTAAAAGCTCGACCGGGAACGGCGCGTGATTCGCGCGCAGCGTTCGTAGTCGGCGTCGAGCGATGCACCGTCGCGGCCGGCGCGCCCTTCGTTCTCGATTGCGCTGCGATCAGGCTTCAAGCCGTCCACGAAGTGCGTTCCATCCAAGTTTCAGGTAGTCCACTTTGGTAAGCTCCGGACGCTTCCGGAATACGTCGTAGTCAATCCGTTCGATCGCGCGCAGTATCGCGAGGCCGCCGCCGGCGAACATCAGGATGTCGCTTCTCAGGCGCTTATCGACGCGCCGATGGAGTTCGCCGCCTTCAGTCAGCATCGCGCGCGCGACCCCGGCTTCATGACGCATCAATTCCAGAAACTCGCGTGAAGACGTGTGCGCCGCGAGATCGGCCGCCGTGACGCCGAAGCGTTCCATGTCGCGGCGCGGGAGATAGATTCGTCCCTTGTCGAAATCGATTGCGACATCCTGCCAGAAGTTCGCGAGCTGCAGTCCGCTGCAAACGAGATCCGACAGATGCTGCCGCTCGGCGTCGCGATAACCGAAAAGATATAACACCAACTGTCCGACCGGATTCGCCGAATAGCGCGAGTAGCCAAGCAGATCGTCGAGCCGGTCGAAACCCTTGAAATCGACGTCCGAGCGGAACGCGGTCAGTAGATCCTTGAATGGTTCGCGCGGGATATCGAATCGGCGGACCGTGTCGGCAAGCGCGATGAACACCGGATGGCGCGGCGTCCCCGTGTACGCCGAGTCGAGTTCGCGCTCCCATTGGTCGAGCATCGTTAGGTCGTGATGCTCGTCGGCGAAGTCGTCGGCCATCCGCGCGTACGCATATATCGCGTACATATGCGGGCGCATCTCGCGCGGCATCAGCCACGACGCGATCGTGAAATTTTCATAGTGCGATTTCGCGAGCCGCGCGCAGAACTCGTACGCGCTCGCGAGGTCGAAGGTCCCCGCCGGTGGCGTCGCCGTCGGCACCGCGTTTACGGTGTAGCCGGTTGCATCGCCTCGCAGATGTGCGCGCGCGGTCTCCAT
>JBGPNU010000150.1:0-8017 GCA_041487675.1 Binatus sp. (SeqCode) | reverse complement strand
GGCCGACGGCGAAAATCGCGAGACGGACGAACAGCGCGACGACCCGGCGCAGGATTGGCACGAAGATCAAGGCGGCGATGACGACGAATGCGACTACGACTACGGGCAGCGTGATCATCTTGGAATCCTCGGAACGAATCCCTAGCCCTTTGCAGGGCGCGGGCGCAAGATGCGCGTCGCGGGCACGATCCTAAAACGGGACCGGCGCGATCCTCGATTGGACCGCGCCGGATAATTGTCGTCGCAACTCTAAATCGCGGCAACTCTAAATCGTGGCCGTACGGATTCGTCCGCAGATCAAGCCGGGGCCGCGGCGAATCCTTCGCCGCCGTCGCCGCGCAAGATCGCGTCGAAGCGCTTGCCGCCGAGATAAAAGCGGCGCGATTCGTCATCGGTGACCGCGGCGCGGCGGACGTCGCGGCGGCGAATCGGCCATATTCCGCCGACCATCGGATGCCGCCCCTGGCGATAGCTGAAGAAATAGTAGGTGAACTGGCGGAGCACCGCGCGGCGCGATTCTGCGTCGAGTCCGCGCCCGGCGCATACGGTGAACATGCTGTGAAGAAAGCGCGGGATCGAGTAGAAGCCCATGTAAGCGTCGCGGTACGCGCCTAGCCAGCTTTCCTTGTCGAGCTTGTCGTGCTTAAGCGTGACGTGCTGCGAGTCGAGCTGGTTGAAATCCCAGTCGATGATTGCGCCTTCCCTGGTGAAACGGGCCTGGTCTTCGGTGCCGGGGAGCGGAGTCATAATGAAGAACGACACGATGTCGAAGCCGATCTTTTTCAGCGTCGCCGCCGCTACGCGCCCGCAATCGGGACCGTCGAACGGGAAGCCCAGCATGTAGCCGGCATGCACCGATACGCCGACCTTGTGCCAGTTCTCGACCACGCGCCGGTACTTGTCGATCACGTGAGCGCGCACCGCTTCCAGCTTGCCCTTGTGCTGGCGGTCGTCGGTGTTCTGGTACTTGGTCGCGAAGTTGAGATTGTCGGGATTGAGCGACTCGATTCCAACGAACGCCTGGTAGCATCCCGCGGCCGCGGCCAACTCGGTGAAGCGCCTGCTGCGGCGATGCTTCGCGGTCTCGGTCTCGCCGTCGGCAATATTGGCGTAGCAGGACGCGTCAACGTCCACCTGCATCATGAAGGAGAGTTTGGGGTACTCCTTCTTTACGTCGACCAGGCCGGTCAGAATTTCCTCCCATCGCGGAGAGCGGAAGAAGTCGTCGTCAACCAGAAACAGCGATTCGATGCCGTGATTGCGGCATGCGTCGCGCACCCAGGTGACGACCGCATCAGGCTCGCGCGAGCGCATCGTACGGCCCATCACGTTCTTCACGCTGCAATACGAGCAGGTGAAGGGGCATCCGCGCGAAGTGTCGAGCGTGGTCATCGTATCGTTGAAAAATCGGGTCAGATAACGATCGTCGAGCACCGGCAGCAGCGACTCGGTGATTAGCGGAACGATGATGTCGTCCTGGCCGGTCTTGGCGCGAATGCCTTGCGTGACCGAATAATTCTTGCGCAGCTCGCCACGCAGGAAGTCCTCGACGATGTCGCCCCAGATGTTCTCGGCCTCACCGACGACGGTCGTGATGCCGCATTCGTTCAGGAACTTGCAGGAGTCGGGGAAGCCGCTGACGTGGAACCCGCCCATCATTGTGGGCAGGCCCTCGGCCACGAACTGGAGTGCGAGATCGCGGCCGCGGGGATATTGATTCGATTGCACCCCGGCGAGTCCGATCAGCAGTTCGACGCCGTCTTCGCGAGCCTTTTCCTTTATCGCTTTAATTGTCTCGGGGCTGACAACGCCGTCGCAGATTTCGTCCCAGATAACTGTCTCGAGGCGGACGTTTCGCTCGAGCGCATAGCGCTTGTTGAACGCCTCGTTGAGGGCGGTCAGAACCGTAAGCGTGTTGTTGGGTTGGACGCCGTAGCGAAAATACTGGACATAGCCCTCCTCGTCGTAGCGCGAGGGCTTGATGAAATAAATGCGGATCGTGCGGCACGGCTCGAGCTTCAGCGCTTGATTGGCCATTGCGCCGTCGCGCGCAGTTAGCTGAAGAGGGGAGGCCGGGCGGTCACCGCCATAGCGATTGGTCCCCAGCAGCCAGTAGAGGATACCTGCTGCAAAGACCAGAAATGCGCCAAGAAAAACAAGCAATAGCATCAATAGTTCCTCTTCCTGCCCATCATAGCCGATAATGGCGGCCCACGGAATCTAACCGGTCGGTCAGTATAAACAAATCTGGACTCGTAAAGTCAACAGTTCCAGTCAACCATGGCAATAGTCGCAAAGTCGAGGGAATTAGTTAGGGAAATCTCCGGCTCGGGTACCTAGCGGTACATTTCAACCAGATTTATCAGGCCAAGGTCGCGGTAGCGCTCGACGAGGTACCCCTTGATCTCCTGCACGCTGGCCATTTGCAGCGTTTCGCGGGCGATCAACCGGGCGGTTTGATAATCGACCTCGCGGATGACTTTGCGGACCACCGGGATGAACAGCGGGCTCAAGCTGAGTTCGTCGAGACCCATCCCGACCAGCAGCAACGTCGCGAGCGGATCGCTCGCCATCTCGCCGCAGATGCATACTTCCTTGTCGGCCGCCCGCGCGACGTTGACGACCTCCGCTATAGCGGAGATGACCGCGGGATGCATTGCTTCGTACAGGTGCGCGACCCTGGGATTGTTGCGATCGGCGGCGAGCAGATACTGAATCAAATCGTTGGTGCCGACCGAGAAAAAATCGACCTCGCGCGCGAGCCGCGGCGCGAGCCACACCGCCGACGGGACCTCGACCATTATTCCGACTTCGATATTGGGATTGTGCTCGAGGCCTTCCTTGAACAGCTCGGCCTGCGACTCTGCGAGCAGTTCCTTGGCGCGGCGCAGTTCCTCGAGGCTCGAGATCATCGGGAACATGATGCGAACGTTGTGACGCGCGGCGGCGCGCAGAATCGCGCGGAGCTGAACTTTGAACAGTCCCGACATCTCGAGCGAGATGCGTATCGAACGCCAGCCGAGGAACGGATTCTCCTCGCGCGGCACCCGCATGTAGGGCGGATACTTGTCGGCGCCGATATCGAGCGTGCGAATCGTCACCGGACGTTTGCCGACCGCCTCGAGCATCTGGGTGTAAAGCGCCAACTGCTGATTCTCGTCGGGAAAATCCTCGTAGGTCAGGAACGAAAATTCCGAGCGCAGCAGCCCGATGCCCTCGGCGCCATAGCGCAGCGCCAGATGGATATCCGCGAGCAGCGCGATATTCGCGAGCATCATCACGCGATGGCCGTCGCGGGTCGCCGTGGGCGCGTCGCCCTCTTCCATCAGCTCTTTCTTAAACGCCTCGTAGCGCTTGGAGAGGCTCACGTAGTCGCGCTCGATCTCACTGCCGGGGTTGACGTAAACGACGCCGGAATTGCCGTCGAGCACCAGTTGGTCGCCTTCGACGACCGACTCCATCAGATGCTCGACGCCCACGACCGTCGGAATTTCAAATGCGCGCGCGAGGATCGCCGCGTGCGAAGTCGCGCCGCCCGATTGCAGCGCGATGCCTGCGAGTTTCTCGTGCGAGACCAACGCAAGCTGCGAGAGCGTAAGCTCTTCGGCGACGATAATCGTGGGCCTGGTGAAGGCGCCCTTCTTATCCTCGTGGCGAAGATGGCGCAGCACGCGATGGCCCACGTCGCGAAAGTCGGTCGCACGCTCGCGCAGATAGTTGTCTGACAGCGCCAGCATCGATGCGCTCAGTTCTTCGATCACCCTGAACAGCGCGCTCTCGGCGGTGTAGCCGTTGCGGATCGTCTCGCGGATACGGCCGATGAATTCCTCGTCTTCGAGGATCATGCGATGGCCGTCGAAGATCTTGAGGTCCGACTCGGGCATCAGCGGTTCCATCCTTGCCCGCAGCGTCGCAAGCTCGGTGAGCGAGCGGCTGAGCGCGTCCTCGAAGCGCTTGGCTTCGGCTTTGGGATCGCGGGACTTCTGATGGCGGTCGATGCTGCTCAGAAAAGTTCCGACCACGTGCGCGACTCCCTGCGCGAATCCGGGCGAGGCGGAAAGCCCGGCCAGCCGCGGGCGGCGGATTTTCATCGGCGGGGCGTGGCGGGTTTTGCCGCCGACCTTTTCGTAGTCTTTTAGCTGGCGGTTGGCCTCGATCATGCGCCGGCGATATTCGAGCCGCTCTTTTTCCTTGGTCGCCAGCGACTCGCGCAATCGAAAATGGGAAAGAATCTGCGCGACCTGGTTGGCAGCGGTATTGAGCAGGCGAATCTCGCTCTTGTTGAATTTGCGCCGCTCGAGGGTTTGCGCGACCAGCACTCCGAGCGGCTTCTTGTGGCCATCAAGAACCGGCACGCCGAGAAAAGTGTGAAACCGCTCTTCGCCGGTCTCGGGGAAGTACTTGTAGCGCGGATGGCTAATCGCGTCGGGAACGCAAACCGGTTCGTCCTTCTCCAGAACCAGCCCGACCAGCCCTTCGTTGATGCGCATCGAGACCTTTCCGACCGATTCGCGATCGAGGCCGATGGTGGCGCGCAGCACCACCCGCTCGCGCTGCGGATCGAACAGGTAGAGCGAGCAAACCTCGGCCTCCATTCCGCCGGCGATCGCGGAGACCACCTGGTCCAGGGTGGCGCGGAGGTCGTCGGAATGCTCACCGCCAATGGCGGAAAGATGTTCGATTAGGGCGAGGCGATCCTTGTTGGCACTCATTGGTAAATTCTCGGGTGAAGTCTCAGCGCAGGCGCAGGAATTTTATCGCAGCGATCGCACAGCAAACAATGGCGCAGCGCAATCTAGTCCGCGTCGGGGTTGCCATCAGGGTCTTCGAAGCCCGCCGGAAGCGCTGGCTCCTCGCGCTCCGTCTTCGAGCGTCTATCGCGCAGTCGCTCGACCAATCCCGGGATCATGGTTGTGAGTTCCGCCGGGAGCGCTCTAATCGCGGCATCGTCAAACTTGAGATTCAAGTAGTCGAGCGAGAGTTGCGCAACTGCTTCTCCCTGACGGAGATCGCGCTTGCGCTTGATTGGATCTCGCGTCGGTTGAATCGAGACCCACAGCTTGTGCAATGCGAACACGCGCGGATCGGGTACCACGAACCTGACTGGGAAGCCGTTGTCGGCAATCACGATTTGGGTCGTCAGCGGCAACGAGGTGAGCCATTCGAGGCCACGCAACTGTTCTGCGATCAGATCGGGTCCTCTGCCAATGCTGGTGAGCGCAAGCCCGCCAGCCGCCTCGATTGGCGCGCGGATCAAATCGACCATGAAGCCCTTCGCGTTGACGGCGCGAAATGACCTCTTCCGCTGAGGCTTGAAAGTTCGGTCGACGCGCTGGAGGACTCCGAGCAGGCCGAGACTTCGTATGGAGCCGGCCAGCTCGATTTCAGTTTTCGTGTTGAGCAGGGTGTCGAGATCCTCGGTCTGAAGGAGTCCGGCTTTGAGCTGCACGCCAGCCGCCATTTCGTAGGCGTACATCGCATGACTGCCGAGAATGATGAGATGGCTGCCGAGCAGCTTGTTCACGTCGAGCGATCTAACGATATCGGCGGCAATTCTCGGAACACGATTCACACCCCCGGCCACACAGAACTTGGCTTGGCGGACCACTTCTTTGGTACTCGTTCGAAGACGCTCGAAGAGGTCGCGTTTGGTTTCGATAAATTCCCGATATGCTTGCTCGGTCTTGGGCGAACGCGGACCGAGAGAGCGATTGCCGCCGTTGCGGCCAATCGTACGCACGAGGTACTCGTGGCCGGCGACTGTCTTCCAATGCAATCCGCCGCGGAGTGTCCGATGTTCGGCCGATAGTTCGATCAGATGTTCGTAAAGCTGTACTGTATCGACCGCGATTCTACGCTGCTCGGCGGTGAGTTCTCGTAGTCTCAAGAAGTTTTCCTTTCAAATTACCTCAAATGGCATTCTGAAAGGAAATTATAGCACAATCAAGGCTTTTATCGATAGTTTCAGTAGCAACTGTGGAACCGCTTTCCTCTCAAATCTAACGATAGCAGAAATGAAAGGAAAACTCTTCTATTTCAACGTTTTTTTAGAACATTAGCTTGCGACGGTGGCGGGCCGCTCGAACGGGGTGAGGCCAAGTCTAGGGATGAACTGTTCAGCCTGAACCCGGCGCCCAAGCCGTGCTACGCGTACGGCATGGACAAGAAGCTCCTGCACAGCGCCTTCGACGCCTTTGCCCCGCCGAGCGATTGCTCCTTCCCGCCGAATATTAAAAGGAATTATTCGGCGACGGCGGGCAGCTCGAATGGGGCCAGCGCGCTCTTCAGGAGGCCGCGGCCTGCGCGGCATCGCTTGGATCGGATCGCATCGATCAGCGCGCGCTCATCCTTAATCGGCGTATCGAGCAGCGTCGTGACGCATCCTATTGAGCCTGCGGAATGAGAATCCGAGCCTGCCACTTCGGCGAGCCCGAGCTGCCGCGCGACCTTGAGCGCGAACACATTCTCGTCCTCGCCGCACGCGCCGTTGAGCACTTCGATCGCATCGACCATTTCGAAAATTCTGAGCTTGGCGGCGCGATCAGGATAAGTCGGATCGATCGGCTCGGAGTCGGGATTGATGAACGAGAAACGCGCGTCGAGCTTGTACCGGAACGGATGATTCGCGATCAGAATTCCGCCCTCCAGGTCCACGATGCGCCGCAGTTCAGGGAGCTTGTAGATTCCGCCGATGTAACGCTCCAGCCCGAACACGCCAATATGCCCCATGTCGGTCGTGACTTCCATGCCACGGAGGAAAATCACGCCCGAGTGGTCGCTAAGCTCCGCCATCTCGCGGAGGTCCCACATGTTGTCGTGCTCGGTGATGCAAACCGCGCCGATACCGATCGCGGACGCGCGATCGACCAGATCCTTCAACGCCAGGTTCGAGTCCGAACTGCCGCGGTTGGTATGGAGGTGGAGATCGACGCTGAAGTAGGGCCCGGCTGGGTGCCCGCTTCGTGAATCCGGCATACGCGATGCGCCGCGGCTACTTGGGCGGCTCCTTCGCGAGCGTGATCTTCTTCATGTGGTCGCCCTTCTGAATCTGATCGACGACATCCATACCCTTAATCACACCGCCGAAGAGCGTGTAATCGTTGTCCAGCCCGGGCTGCGGCGCGAGGCATATGTAGAATTGGCTGCCGCTCGATTCGCGCTGCGGATTGGCCTGGTCGCCCTGGCGCGCGGTGGCGACACTACCGCGTAGATGATGCTCGTTCTTGTCGATTTCCGCGGGCACGGTGTAACCGGGACCACCCGTTCCGGTGCCATCGGGATCTCCGCCCTGCACGACGAAATCGGGGACGACGCGATGCCACGTGAGGCCGTTGTAAAAGCCCTTACCCACGAGCGTCTCGAAATTGCCGACGGTCTTGGGCGCAACCTTGGGGTAAAGCTCGATTACGAAGGTGCCGCGTTCGGTATCGACGATTGCGTAATGGCCGGTGTT
The DNA here is from genome assembly GCA_041487675.1 of Binatus sp. (SeqCode). Classification (GTDB taxonomy): domain Bacteria; phylum Desulfobacterota; class Binatia; order Binatales; family Binataceae; genus Binatus. Next base: position 564 of record JBGPNU010000150.1, on the reverse strand, counting down.
TCTCACGGGTAGTCCATCCGTTGCGCCTTTGCAGGCCGAGGCGAGCGCGAACACCGCCACGAACACCACGAGGCAACGCAGTCTAAGATAGTTTCGTTTCATTCATCCACTCTCATTTCGCAGGAGCAGGCAAACGTCCATGCGGAAAAGTTTATGCGCAAAGTCCTTCTTGGAAGTATTCGAGGCGTCGCCAATCCGCAAGCGTCCGCAAATCTCGACGATCGGACGACGATCGGACCCCGGCGCGCCGTTATCCTTTTACAAACTTCGCCACGGTCGCGGCCAGTTTGGCAGGCTCTTCGAGCGGCATCATGTGCGCGCCGCCCGCGACCAGATCGACCCTCGCGTTAACATTGAGATCTTCATCGTGGGCCTCCGGTCACGCGTGAGGAGTCGTTTTTCCAATACCACGGCGGGAGAAAATCCCCAACGCCCGCTCGGACAAGAAATTGATCGCTCCGTCAGCACGGGCGCGCTCGGCGAACTCTTATGGGATGGACAAGCGCATCCGATGAAGGCGACAATGCGCGGTTATGGAATCGTGGTTCAACAAGGCAAGATTCG
>JBGPNU010000149.1:0-8039 GCA_041487675.1 Binatus sp. (SeqCode) | reverse complement strand
GTGAAAGCGTCGCGCAGATGCGCCGGTTCGCCGGCGCCGCCGGACGCGATTACCGGGATCGAAACAGCCGCGCTGATTGCGCGCGTGATCTCGAGATCGTAACCGAGCTTGGTGCCGTCGCGATCGATCGAGTTGATGCATAGTTCGCCCGCGCCGAGCCGCTCGCCCTCAAGCGACCATGCAAGCGCGTCGCGCCCGGTGTGCTGGCGCCCGCCGTCGATCACGACTTCGTAACCGGTCGGCACTTCGGGCCGCACGCCGGTCATCTTCACCTGCATCGAGAGGACCACACACTGGCTGCCGAATGCGCGCGCGCCCTCCGAGATCAGTTTCGGATTGCGCACCGCGCCGGAATCGATCGACACCTTCTCCGCGCCCGCGAGCAAAACGGCGCGCATATCTTCGAGGGTGCGAAGTCCGCCACCCACGCTGAACGGAATGAAGATTTCACGCGCCACCGCGCGAACTACATCAAGCATGATGCCGCGGCGTTCGTTGGATGCGGTGATGTCGTAGAAAACGATCTCGTCGGCACCCTGCTGATAGTAGTAACGAGCCATCGCGACCGGATCGCCGACGTCCAGGTTGGCGAGGAAGCGCACGCCCTTGGTGACTTTGCCATCGCGCACATCAAGGCATGGGATGATTCGTTTTGCGAGCATGGTTCAGAACTTCAGCCGGCAGAAGTTGTCGAGGAGTTTGAGCCCGGCGGCGCCGCTCTTTTCGAGATGGAACTGAGTAGCGAGCACATTGCCGCACACCACCGCCGCGGTGAAGGGGACGCCATAATCGCAGGTCGCGAGCGTCATCGAGGCATCGTCGAGAATCGGATAATACGAATTGACGAAGTAGAAGTGGGTGTTGTCCGGCACGCCCGCGAACACGGGATGCGGGCGCGCCTGCCGCACGCGGTTCCATCCGATTTGCGGCACTTTAAGCGGACGGCCATCGATCGAGCGCGGATAGCGCGCGACCCGGCCGGCGATAATGCCGAGGCACTCGGCATCGTCCTCTTCGCTGCGATCGAGCAGCACCTGGATACCGATGCAGATGCCCAGGAACGGTTTGCCGGCGCGGGCGACGTCGTTTCGGAGAACTTCGACGAGTCCGAGAGCGCGCAAGTTTTCCATCGTGGCGCCGGCGGCGCCGACACCCGGCAGGATCACGCGATCGGCGGCGCCGATTCGCTCGGCGCGATCGGTGATTTCGCATTGATGGCCGAGGAACTCGAGCGCGCGCTTGACGCTCGTGAGATTGCCCGCTTTGTAATCGACGATTGCGATCATTACTTCATCCAGAAGTGGCATCATCCAGAAAAGCGATCATAGCTTGAGTCGCATCGCCACCCAAGGCGGTCCGGGGGCGGGCGCGGCGGAAGTTCCAGGCGATCGCGGGTTCAGGATTGAATGGTCGTGAATCCGACGAGTCGAGATCTCAGTCGGGGTTCTTGCCCTCGACCGAGTTTTCCAGCACCGCGCCGGTCTTCGCGTCGATTCCGACTTCGTGCTTCGCCGTGTGATCGCGAATGACGAAAGAGTAGCGAAGTCCGCTGCCGCCGGATTCCTTCTCAAGTTCCTCCGAGACGATCTTGCCCGGATAGGTCTTAAGTGCGGTCTCGCGTGCCTGCGTCAATGTAACGCTTGCGTCCGCGAGATACTTTTCACCGTTCAGGGCGAAGGCGGTTCCGGTCAACAGCGTCGCGATCAAAATGCCGATCAAGAACCGACGAGATATAACCATGATTAGATCATATCTGACGTGCCCGCATCACCCAACGCGGACGCGGACGAGACCAGCGGATCAGATTTCGGCGCGGATATCGTGCTGGTCGGAGAGCACGCGCACGTTTACGTGATGCTCGTCCGAGTCGCCAAGCGATCCCCAGTGCATCGCGAAATTCTCGAGCTGGACGTCGGGGTTGAAGCGCGCCGACACTCCCATCACGACTTCATCGACACTGAGCAGATACGCGATGCGGGCGATCGCGTACACCTGGTCGTTGGAGACGACGACCAGCGGTGTGACGGCTCGGCCGTGATCCTCGCAAACCTTGACGACCTTGCTGAAAAGCTTTTCCTCGGCGTCGGTGAAGATTTGCCCGCCGTCGCTCGAAGCCAGTCCTTTTTCAGTCCGCACGGTGAGCGCGATTATTTCGGCATCATCGCGCTCGGACAAGTAGCGATGGAGATGCGTGAGGTTGTTGGGATCGCGAATCGCGATGAGTCTTTTGTGTGCGGCGAACAGACCGAGCCGAATCGGATCGACCTGCTCTTCCTCGACCAACTCGAGATTGAACTTCTCGGGCTCCTCGCCGTACGCGTGCTCGGCCTGGCCGTTGATCTTTTCCGAGATCTCGAAAACCAGGAACAGCGCGAGCGTGAAGCCGACGCCGGAGATCGTTGCGACCTGCTTGGTGAAGAGATTGACGATCGCGGTTGCGAGCAGGATTAGGAACGTAAGCGCGAGTCCGAGCGGGAAGTCCTTGCCGCCGGGACGAAACCAGGTGAGGTTCAGCGGCATCCGCCACATGCGATGGTACTTGTCCTTGTAGCGGAGAATCAGCACGGAGAGCGTCTTGAAAACGAAACTCCAGATGACGCCGAAGGCATAAGCCTCGCCGAGGAGGAACATGTCGCCGCGCGAAAGCACGATCGTGGCGATCTGCAGAATCGCGACCAGGTTCACAATGCGATGGTTGGTGCCGTATTTCTTATGCGGATGGCGAAACCAGTCGAGCAGGACTCCGTCTTCGGCAACGCGGGTGAGCACTCCGGTCGAACCGACGATTGCGGTGTTCACCGCGCCGGCAAGAATCAGGAAGCCGACGAACACCACGAACGCGCGCAGCGCAATTCGCGCCCACAGCGGCCCCACCATGAACATCGCGAGTCCGCCGATCAGGTCGTCGCCATAGTTCGACATGCGGACGCTGTCGGGGATGATCATCACGGCGAAAAACGACACCAGCGAGGTCAGGAGCAGACTGTAAATGAAAATGACCAGCCCGGTGCGGAGCAGATTCTTGAGCTTGGGCGCTTCGATTTCCCGATTGATTTGCGCGAGCGACTCTTCACCCGACATCGCGAGGATCGAATGGCCGAACGCGATCATTATTCCGATCGCGCCGACGGTCCGCGCGCCGGGCAGATGCTTGAGCCATCCGAGCGAGTCATCGGTGAGCCTCAATTCCAGCGGCGGCAGATGAGCACCGCGCATCGCGATCGTGACGGCGCACCATACGATCATGATCACGGCCATCAAGGTCGTGACCTGCATGATTCGCATCGCCTTGCCGCTGGATTCCTCGATACCGAGAATATTTTGATGCCAGAAATAGACAGTTATGCCGATCGCGAAAAGCGCAGCAGAAAAATCCGGCGGCAGGATAATTCCGACCCGCGCGAGCTTGAGCAGTTCGTTGATCAATCCCACCAGGTATTGTCCGGCGGAGACGCCGCTGATCGGGCCGGTCAGAATGTAGTCGAACATCAGGGCCGATACCGAAATTTTCGCGAGCGTCGAGCCCATCGCTTCCTTGACGACGCGATACACGCCGCCACGCGTGAACATCGAACACGACTCGACGTACACGGCGCGCACCGCGTAGGAGAACAGCATCACCGCGAGGATGAAGTACGGCGCCGAGCGGCCGCATGCCTGCTCGACGATTCCACCGATGTAGTAAGCAGTCGAAGCGAGATCGCATAGGACGATTGCGGACGCTCGCCAGAATGAAATGAAGGCGAGCATTCCGGTGGTAACAACGATCGCTTTGGTCTGTCTTCCAAAGGTCGCCTGCGGCTGCACCCGCTCGGCGCCTGCGATTTTCGGAGTGGCGGCCAAGTGAAAACCCTCCTTGAGCAATCGCCGAAAAATCGGCGTTGCATCCATTTCAAGGTGCAAAATGCAGACCGCAATGATTGCGCTTGGTTTACCGGCTCTTCCTGAATCCGGACCTGCGAGTCGCAATGGCTTGAGCTTTAATGGTCGTGCAACCTGCAATGAAACGACCGTAAGAACCCTTGATGCAGCCTGCCGATAGAGCAGAATGAAACCCATGCGCGAACGCGAGGAATCACTTGGCTAACATTCTTGTCGTCGATGACGACCGCAACATTCGCCGGGTTCTCGCCGCGAGCCTTGAATCCGCGAGCCATCAGGTGACGATGGCGGAAAACGCCGAACGAGCGCTGGAACTGATGGCCTCGTCGGCGCCCGCCGTGGTCGTCACCGACGTCCGAATGGCCGGGATGGGAGGACTCAAGCTGCTCGAATCGATCAAGCGGCTCAACCCCGCGCTGCCGGTCGTGATGATGACGGCATACGGCTCGATCCCCGACGCGGTCGAGGCGATGCGCCAGGGTGCGTACGACTATGTCACCAAGCCGTTCACGGCCGACCATATCCTGCGCGTGGTCACGCGTGCGCTCGAAGTGCAGGAACTCCGCGCCGAGAACAGAAAACTGCGCGAGAAGATCGAGAGCCTGATCGAGCCCGAGCCATTTCTCACCTACAGTCCGCATTCGCGAAAGCTGGCGGAGACGGCTGCGCAGGTTGCCAACAGCGACGCGACCGCGCTGATTACCGGCGAGAGTGGCACCGGCAAGAGCATGCTCGCCTCGTACATACATCGCTTGAGCCCGCGCAAGGACGGACCATTCGTTCAGGTCGCGTGCACCACGCTCAGCGAGCATTTGCTCGAAAGCGAACTCTTCGGACACGTGCGCGGTTCGTTCACCGGCGCGATCAAGGATAAACCGGGACGGCTCGAGGCGGCCGAGGGTGGCACGGTTCTGCTCGACGAGATCGGCGACCTGACTCCGGTGGTGCAATCCAAGCTGCTGCGCTTCCTGCAGGAGCGGACGTTCGAACGGGTCGGCGGCGCGCAGACTATCAAGGTGGACGCGCGAATAATCGCCGCGACCAATCAGCATCTCGAACAACTGGTCAAAGAAAAACGCTTCCGCGAAGATTTGTACTATCGTCTGAATGTGATCGAGTTGCAGGTGCCCGCGCTGCGCGACCGCCCGGGAGAAATCATGAAACTGGCGGAGCACTTTGCCGCTCACGCGGCTCGGACCCATCACAAGCCGGCGCACTCGCTTGCGGCTGATGCGCGTGAAGCTCTGGTGTCCTACTCGTGGCCGGGAAATATCCGGGAACTAAGGAACGTGATGGAACGTGCGGTGATACTCAGCCGCGGCGAGACAATCGATCTGAGCGATCTGCCCGACAAGATCCTCGCGACGCCCGACAAACTCGACCACAGCCTCACGCTCGAACAAATGGAGCGCAAACATATCGAGGTAGTGCTCGAGCAGGCGATGACGCTCGAAGAGGCGGCGGAGATGCTCGGGATCAACGTCGCGACGCTGTGGCGAAAGCGCCGGAGATACGGACTGGATTGACTGCGCGGCTTGATGAAAGTATCGCCTGCGGAGACGAAAGGAATTCCAATCATGGCCAACATCGCGCTTGCATGCACAGTACTTCCCGATAGTCCGCCCGCCCGGCTTATCGAATGGTCGCGGGCCGCCGAGGACGCGGGCTTCTCCGGCGTTTTCATGACCGAGGCGAACAACGATTCGATTGCGTGCTCGCTCGCGCTCGGACTTCACACCAAGCGAATCAAAATCGGCACCGCGATCACCAATATCTATCTGCGCCATCCGAATCTGCTCGCCAACGAGGCGGCTGCGGTCCAGGAGTTCACCGGCGGCAGATTCATCCTCGGACTCGGCACGGGCCATCGCGAGAGCAACTCGATGCTCGGGATTGAGATGGGCGAGCCGCTGAAAAACATGCGCGAAACGGTGAAGACTCTCCGCGCCGCTCTCGAAGGCGGAAAGACCGGGCCGCGCGTCAGCGCGAAGCTGCCGCTTTATCTGGCGGGTGTATCGCGCCCGATGGTGAAACTGGCCGGCGAAATCGGAGACGGCGTCATCTTCAACTTCTTTCCACCGGCGCGGGTCAAGGAGGCGCTCGGTGAGTTGGCGGAGGGCGCCCGCGTCGCGTCGCGCGATGCCAAACAGATCGAGGCGACGCTGTTCGCCACCGCGTTCATCTCCGATGACCTCGAGGCGGCGCGTCGTCCCGCGCGCAAGCTGCTATCGCGGTACGGCGCACTCAAGTTTTACGGCAACATGATGGCGCACTCGGGATATGAGCGCGAAATCGCCGCGATCCGCGCGGCCGGCCGCGACTCCGACGCGGCGGTCAAGGCGGTCAGCAACGAACTTATCGACGCAACCCTGCTGGTCGGTTCGGAAGCGCGCATTCGCGAGCGTCTTCACGAGCTGTGCGCGCCGGGAATCGGCACCGCGATCGTGTTCACGAATCCGGTCAATGAAGATCGCAACGCCAGTGTGCTGCGCACAATTCGCGCACTCAAGCAGTAGCGCGCAGTCGTTACGGCAGTTCTTCCTGGGGCTCCACCTGTCCTCGGGACAGCGCGACGCGGTCGTAAAAGCGGCGGATGCGTATGGCGTTGATGCCAAAATCGCCTGTCCCATCGCGTGACTTCGATCGCATCACAATCAAGCTCTCGCCGTCGGGGGTCGGCCGGATCTGAATCGCGACATCGTCCTGAAAATGGAACAGCCTCGAAGTCGCGACGACCTCGAGCGTATTCTTGGCTGGATCGGCGTACGTGATCTTCCAGGCCGGCACAGCCTGCGCAACTTCTCTCACCCGCTCGAACGCCGCCGACGGTTCGAGCCTTTCTTTCAGCGGTCCGATCATCCCGTAGCCGGCCATCTGTTTGTCCGCATACTTGGCCTTGTCATATTTCATGTCGCGGCCGGGTTCACGCTGCAGCTTTTGCGCGAAGTTGAACTCGGGCGGATTATCGAAGTCGGTCGTAATGTCATTGATGGGCGGGTACTTTGAGCTTCTAAGGATCGTCACGATCAACGGGATCGCGATCAGCAGGCATATCACGGTGCCGGTCAATGCGCGTTTGCGCCCGGCGCGCCGCTCGGGCTTGCGAGTCATGAAGATAGCGACGATACCCACGAGCGCGCCGAGGATGCTCAGCAGGAAACCGAACGCGAACAACCCGAAGCCCACGATGGGTGCGACCAGGTAGAAGTGCGCGCCGATAATTCCGACCGCGATTAGAGTGATTGCGAGCAATCCATCGAAGAAGGCAAGCCATGCCGGAACCATTTTTTTCTCCTGCGGTTTTTGTGCGGCCGCATCGCGGCCGTCTCGCGCCTACTTCCTGATTCCGCGCACTACGAATTGCGGCAACACGAACAAAAACGATCCGATCGCGACTGCATGATCGATATCCTCGAACCATCGATCGACCTCGCCCGGCGCGATCTTGCCGGAATCGCGCGCATATCGCGCGAAGCTCGCCTTTAGCATCGGGAGCGAGCGTCCGGCCGTGTCCGCGCCGGCGAGAATCTCTACCTTCACTTCGCCAAGCCCGGCCGCGCGAAACAGCCCATGCAGTTGACGTCCGATCCGCGGCTCCTTGATCGCAAGCGCCTTCGATGCGGCCAGGATCCGATCGCTTCTGTCGCGCGCCGCGGAACCGATCTCCAGTGCGATCATGTCCCAGTCGCTGTCCACCGCGACGACGATCCCACCCGCTGCCGTCACGCGCGCCATTTCCGCAACAGTATCGGCCGCGGAATCGACATACTCAAGGACATTTTTGCACCATACACGGTCGAATGAGCGGTCTGGAAACGGGAGCGGAGGAAACGCATGGTGCACAAATGCCGCCGCGAGCTTCGCGTCGCGGGCGCGCGCGGACGATCGCTCGACGAACTCGGCGTTGATATCCACGCCGGTTACGCTGCCACCCGGGGCAACGCGCCGCGCGAGTTCGAGCGCCGTATGACCTGGACCGGAGCCAACATCGAGCACGCGGAGACCGGGCTTCAGTTCGAGCGGACGGAGGATAGGCTCCATCGCGGGATGGTACGCAAGAATCTGGTCGTAGGCGCTATGGCGCTCGGAGTCGATATCGACCCAATGTTGCTTGTAGTAAGGCTCGGCCATAACGAATCAGCGATCAGACGATTCGG
>JBGPNU010000148.1:0-8040 GCA_041487675.1 Binatus sp. (SeqCode) | reverse complement strand
CTCGAGCGGCGGGTACCGGACGACCGCGTCCGTCCACGTCAGCAGTCTCTCGATGAAGTTCGGGCTGACCCATCTTGGCTTCACGACTCAGTATCGGCGCGAGGGCGAGACAGTCTCGTTTGAAAACCGGATGAATGCGACCCCCGAACTGGTTGCGCCGCCGGGAATTCACAAAGTGATGGATCTGATCGCGGGTGAGTTCCTGCGGGTGCTGGCGACCGGCAATGGCGGGATGAAGACCGAGCTCGCCTCGCGCCGGCTGCCAAACGGGACGTACGATTTCGTCGCCGGTTTCACCGCCCAGCTCAACTACTCGCCGACGCTCGAGTTGCTGGCCCGCATCGGCGACGCTCTTGCCAAAGCGCACGACGAGGACGTTCGCAAGGAAGAGCGCGCGTTCGGCGAGGAATTGTTCGACGCGTTTGTCGCTGACTACAATGATGCGCGTCCGGCAATCAGCGCTCTGGATAATCTCCGCGAAACGATCAGATGAAAGTAAACGACCAGATGAGACTCCTACGACCGATCGGCGCGGCCGGATTACTCGCCGTCGCGCTCACTCTTGCGGGATGCGCGGGCCAGGACAAACCTCCCGTGGCGGCGCCCGGCACAGCTCCGGCCCCGAAGATGGTTACCGACCTGTCGTCGGTCTCGGGCGCGGCGATCGATCCGCTCGGCACGGGCGCGGTTCCCAAGCGCGGGCAGGGACTGTTGCATGATGAACGCGGAGACTCGTCGTCACCGCGGACGTTCGGCGCGGAGCCGGGAATTTCGCGACCGGCCGGCACCGACGCGAATCCGGGCGAGGAGCGGTTGCTGAACGACAAGGCCGCCAAGTTCGCTAATTTTTCGCAGGTGATACTCGATCGCCTTTTCGCGCAACTCCGAATCGCCGAGAAAACCGAAGAAATATCGCGCACCAGGTTGCCGACCGACATCAAGCCGGTAGTGATCACCGCGATCATGGACAAGAACGGCAAGCTCATCGAACTGATTCTCGAACAGCACTCGGGCAAGGCCAGGATCGATCAGATGATGCTCGCGGTGTGCAAGAAGGCGATTTGGTATCGCAATCCGCCGCTGGAGGCGCTCTCGGGAGACGGAAATTACAAGCTGACCGTCCAGTGCCGGCTCGAAAACTTCGCCTCGCAGGACGAAACGCATTGGAGCTTCTTCACACGGATCGGGCTCGGAATCGGCTAGCACGCGCGCACCGGCCACGCGCAGCAGACGCCGCCCGGTTCTGCTAGAATCGCCGCGGTGCAAACGCTCTACGAGTATATCCCGCGGCCGGGGCTGTCGGTCCCGATTGTGACGATTCTCGACAGGGAGGGCCGGATTCTCGAAGATCAGCAGCGCGCCGCGGTGCGCTTTGCGATCCAGGACGGCGCGGGCGCGGATATTATCTTCGCCGCGGGCACGACCGGTGAGTGGGATCGAATCGACAATCCGCGCCGCCAGGCGGTCGCACGAATTGCGATCGATGAATGCCGTCGTGCGCGCGCGACGGCGGCAAAGAAGATCGAGGCTTGGGCCGGAATCACCGGGCATACGCGAGCCGAGACGCTCGCGAACCTGGCGAGCGCTCTTGAAGCGGGCGCCGACGCGGCGGTGCTCGCGCCGCTGTCAATCCGGGACGTCGAGCATCCCGCGAAGTTCGTCGAGCGCGACATCGGCGCAGTCTATAACCGCGCCGGCCGGGTTATTCCGCTGTTCCTTTACGACAACGCCGAGATTGCGGCGCCCGGCAACGCACCGCATCTCCATACTCGCGACGTCAAAGAGATGAGCCGGCTCGAGTACGTGCGCGGAATCAAAGTTACGGCGAGCAAAACCGTGATCGGGAATTACACGCGCGCTGCCTCGCACTTCAAGGCGAGCCATGAATTCGCGATCTATGCCGGTAACGCGTACCTGATTTTCGATTTGTTTGCACCGCCCGCGGGGGTCGCGGACCGGATGCGACATCATTGGAATCGCTACCTGACGCAACGCACGCGGCCTTATGGCGTCGTCGCGGGACCGGCCAATGCGATGCCGCGCGAATGGCAGCGGGCATGGCAGGTCTGTCGATCGGCCGACCGCGAGCTGATGCAATTGTACGAAAAGGCAATCGAAGAGTTTCGCATCGCGTGTATGTTCAAGCGCGGCCGCAAACCTTATCGCCCGACCATTGCGTGCCTGAAGGCTGCGCTCAAAGAACTCGGAGTCATCGAGAGCGACGAGGTAGCCTCGGGGACGCCGGCGCTCAGCGACCTCGAGCGCCGCGAATTCAGCACCCGATTCGGGAAGCTGCGCGAGATGAGCGGCGAAACGCTCGAGCATGGATGGGTCAGCGAATACGACGGGCGCGCGCTCGGCAGCGCCTCGCGCAAGACGGCTCTGCGCAATGGTTGAAACGAAACTCGACGTCGTCGGATGCGGGAGCATGGTCGTTGACCTGTTCTATCGCACTCCGCGAATAATCCGCGCCGACGAAAAGATCCTGCTTCGCTCGCATACCGCAAGCGCCGCGATCGAGCGCACCGAAGTCGGCGGCCTGGTTCTTAACCATCTTGGATGGGGCAGAGTACTCGGGCTTAAAACCGGGATTTTCGGCAAGCTCGGCGACGACCGCAACGGCGAGTTCCTGCGCGAGGGAATGGATCGTCTCGGGATCAGGCATCATCTGACCTTCGACGGAAGCGCGAGCGCGTTCGCGACTATCTTTGTCGATCCAGCCGGCGATCGCGCGATCTACATGGCGCGCGGCGCGACCGGCGAGCTCACGCCTGCTGAAGTGCGCAGCCGCCACGGCGCATTCATCCGCCGCGGGAGTCTCGTCTCGACCGAGATCTCGCAGCTTCCTCTTCGCACCGTGCTCGCGATCCTGCTGTTCGCGCGAACCCATTCGATTCCTACGATTCTCGATCTCGACGTACCCCCGTCGGATGCGATCGGATCGCTCGGGACCCGCGCCGAACTCGAGCGCGCGCTGAAACTCGCCACCTATCTGAAACCCGCCAAGGCCGCGGCGCGGGAAATAGTCACCGGCAACGGGCGCGATTCATTGAAAATGGCGGAAGCGATTCGCAGCCGGTACGGAAATCGCGCGGTCATAATCACCGAGGGCGACAAGGGATGCTCGATCGCGGCGCGCGAGACTGCGGTTCGAGTGCCCGCATTCAAGGTCAAGCAGATCGATTCGACCGGAGCGGGCGATTCATTCCTGGCGGGAGTATTCGCGGGTCTGCGGCTCGGGCTCCCGTGGGAAAAGATCGGACGGCTGGCGAACGCGGCCGGAGCGGTCGGCGTCACCCGGCTCGGCGCGTTCCCGACCGGATTCGAAGTGCGCCAGGAAATTCTCGACTTGTACGGCGAAGCGATTGCGCTCGCGAGCCCGCATGCCGACGCGGAACCGCGGGAAACGGCGATCGGCGATTCGAGCGTTGAAGTCGGCGAGTTTTTTGACGTGGCGCTCAAGGAACTCGGCGCGCTGCGCGGCGCTTTGAACATCGCGGCGATCTCGCGCACCGTCGAGATAATTCGCACCGCACTCGGACGTGGCGGGCGGGTCCACGTGACCGGAGTCGGAAAACCCGAACACGTCGCGCGTTATGCGGCGAGCCTGTTCTGTTCGGTCGGCACGCCCACGACTTTTCTGCATGCGACCGAGACCCTGCACGGCAGTCTCGGACAAGTGCATCCGCGCGACGTGGTAATCGCGATCTCCAACAGCGGCAACACCGACGAGCTGCTCTCGACCGCGACCGCAATCCGCGAACAGGGCGCGCAACTAATAGCCATCACGGGCAACAAGGATTCCGGCCTCGCGCAACTCGCCGATCTGGTGATCCACGCGCCGGTCACTCAGGAAGGCGGCGGACTCGGGCTCGCGCCGCGAATCAGCGTGCTCGGTGAAGTCTTCGTGCTGGCGGGCTTATCGGTGGCGCTCGAAGTCGCGCACGGGTTGACGGTCGAGGAATACAGCCGATGGCATCGCGCGGGCGCAATTGGGGAAGCCGCCCGGCGCCTCGCCGAAACGCGCAGTTCCCGCCGCCGAGCGTGAGCAGCCCTCTCTTTCTTAATTCCTAATCCTCACTCCTACAATTGTTCCCATTCCCACATGGGAAGGGGTTAGGGGTTAGGTTAGCCCGCATTCCGCTCAATGGCATCGCGCCAGCTCTTTTCTGTCGTCCCAAGCGGGAGTTCGCACTTCGCGACTTCATCGCGGAGCGCTCGAATGCTAGGGTCAAGCTCGATTCCGACTGAGAAGGAATTTACGCGAGCATGAGAGTCTTGGTCACAGGAAGTTCCGGCCACCTCGGCGAGGCGTTGGTCCGCACCTTGAGGGACTTGCAGCACGAGGTCGCCGGCCTCGACATCCTCGCGTCCCCGTTCACCACTTGCGTCGGCTCGATCACCGACCGCTCTTGCATAAGGAGCTGTATGATCGGCGTGCAGGCGGTCTTCCACGCAGCCACGCTGCACAAGCCTCATGTCGCCACCCATACCCCGCAGGACTTCGTCGACACCAATATCACCGGCACGCTCAATCTGCTGGAAGAGGCCGTGACGGCGGGCGTCGAGTCGTTTGTCTTCACCGGCACAACAAGCGTCCTTGGCGACGCCCTCGTGCCGCCCGCCGTCGCTCCCGCCGCATGGGTGACCGAGGAGGTCACGCCCATTCCCAAGAACATCTATGGTGTCACCAAGGCGGCGGCGGAGGATCTTTGCCAGTTGTTCCATCGGAATAAGGGACTTGCATGCATCGTGCTCAGAACGTCGCGATTCTTTCCAGAAGAGGACGACAACAAGGCTGTGCGGGAAGCCTATGCGGATGACAACATCAAGCTGAATGAATATCTCTTCCGGCGCGTGGATCTTGAAGACGTCGTAAGCGCGCACCTGTTGGCCGCTAAACGCGCGCCTGCAATCGGTTTCCGCCGATATATCATCAGTGCTACCACGCCCTTCTCTCCTGGCGATTTGTTGGAATTGCGTGTTGATGCCCCGCTGGCGGCGCGGCGCTGCGTTCCCGAATATGAGGCAGAATACGCGCGCCGTGGCTGGAATATGGTTCCAAGCATCGACCGCGTGTACGTCAACGAACGGGCTCGAAATGAGCTCGGCTGGCAACCGCGATATAGTTTCAAGTTCATCATTGACCGTCTGAGAGCAGGCGAAGACATGAGAAGTCCTCTGGCCCGGCTCGTCGGCTCAAAGGGATACCATGCGGAAAAGTTTGCCGAAGGGCCTTATCCCGTAGAATGAGTCTGTCCCACGCTACTTGCCGTGGAACTTCGGCGGGCGCTTTTGCTGGAAGGCCGTGATGCCTTCCTTGTAGTCGGCAGTCCGGCCGGCTGCGCCCTGCGCCTGGGCCTCGCATTTTAAAACCGCGAACAGGCCGAGCGCCTCCTCGTCGATTCTGCGCACCATCCGCTTCGATTGCATGAACGCCGCAGTCGGACCTTGCGCGACTTGCCGCCCTATCTTGCGCGCATGCGCGAATAGCGAATCGCGCGGCATGCTTTGGTTCACCAGTCCGAGCGCCGCAGCTTCGATGCCCGAGAGCAATCGCCCCGTATAGATGAGTTCGAGCGCGCGATGGGTTCCGAGCCGCGAGACGAAAAACGAATGGCCGCCCGAGTCGAGCACCGCGCCGATTCGCGCGAACGGCGAGCCGATCTTCGCGTCGTCGGCGATATAAACAACGTCGCACGCGAGCGCGAGACCGAGTCCTACGCCAAGACATGCGCCATGCACGGCTGCAAACGTCGGCGCCGGAAACGCCGCGATTCGTTTGATCAGTGGATTGACGGTGCTCTCGATTATCGCTTCGGCATCTTCGTTGCCAGGGTCGGCCTCGGCGAGATCCCGGCCGGCCGAGAATGCGGGTCCCTCGCCGCGAATCAGCAGCGCGCGTACGACTTGCGACGCGGCGCGATCGAGGCATCCATTAAGCTCGGCGACCATCGCGTCGTTAAGCGCGTTCATCTTGTCGGGCCGATTGAGAACGATTTCCGCAAGACCGCCTTCGACGGATAAATCAACGCCCATATTTTTGCCTCCGCTTTGGCCGGTGGACTCGCGACCCTTCTAGAAAACCGGAATGATGTCTTCGGCGGTGATATCGCCGACGTCAACGCCTTCGATATCAAGTTCGGGTATCGCGGGAAACTCGATGCCCCATCGCTCGACCAGCTTGCGCACGCGCGCGATCGCCAGGCGCCAGTTGTCGGCCTGCTGCTCGAAGGTCAGGATGCCAAGGCCGGCCTCGCGCGCGATGCGCAGCAGGATTCGCTGGTTGTGGAGGAAGTAGCCGGGCAGATCCCAGAACTGCGCCGGTGGCTCCCAGAGCACCATCGAGAGGAATACGAATCCGGCGCGGAGCTGCTTGGTGATGAACGACTTGTGCTCGTCGGTGAGTCCCGGCCACTCCTTCTCGAGCAGGTTGATGCAAATCTGCAGATGGCGCGCCTCGTCGCGGCCGATTTTCGTGAAGATGTCGCGGAAGACGGGATGGGTGGTCGCATGTGCCATCCCGTGGAACAGCGTCGATGAAGCGACCTCGCCCATCATGAACGACGTGAATATGACGGCCAGCGGATAGCGATCGATCGCGCGGTTGTATCCGGTCCAGTAGCGGCCGCCGTTATGGTAGAGCCAGCCGATATTGTTGAGCGCGACCCGCTGCAGCTCGCTCGCGGGTTTGAATCCCTGCGGGCCGCCCGGCACCAGGCGCTGAATGACGCGCGCGCAGACTTCCTCGTGATTGGTTTCGTCGCGGGTTATTGAAAAGAAACATTTGCGGACCGGATCTTCCTCGTGCGTCTCGAACGCGTGGATGGTCGCGCGCGCGAACACCGCCGGTCCCGAGGCGTCGAAGTTCGAGAGCAGCGCCCACCAGTACATGATCGCGACCTTCTCATCGTCGCTCCAGGCCTCCGGCGAGAGCGCGGCGAAATCGATATCCGACGGATTGAAGCCCTCGCGCTTGGCGCGCTCGTAGATTTCCGCGAGCTTCGGCGTGTCGCATCGCCATTCCATGGGGAAGATATTCGGCTGGGCCACCGGCGGCGCCTCGACCAGGCCGCCCTTGGGGATTTCGAATTCGCTCATGGAACCCACGCTCCTATCGTGTAGCTGAAATTCTACCAATCGCGAGTAGTTTGACTGGATGCGCACACGCTTGCCAGTCTCATCGCGATGCGCGGCCGTTCAGGCGTGGGAGAAATTCGCGATGAAGTTTGCAGTCGCAATCCGCAACATGGGTCCGCAGTCCAGCCGCACCACCATCCGCGCCTGTGCGCGAATCGCAGAGCAGGCCGGTTTCGATGCGCTGTTTGTATCCGATCATTTGTGCATCCCAGTCGGCCAGACCGAAGGCTCCGGCGGCCGCTATCTCGACGTGCTCGCGACGCTTGCCTTTCTCGCGGGTGCGACCGAAAAGATTCGGCTCGGCGTTTCCGTGTTGGTCGTCCCGTATCGGCCGGCCGTATTGACCGCAAAGCAGGTCGCGACCATCCAGGAACTATCGGGCGAGCGGTTGATTCTCGGCGTCGGAGTCGGATGGATGAAGCCGGAGTTCGCCGCGCTCGGCGCGGACATTCACCGGCGTGGCGCGATTACCAACGAGACGCTCGCCGTGATTCATCACCTGTTCAATTCCGACGCTCCGGGCGCTTACGATGGACCGATCGTCCAGTTTCCGCCGTTCGTATTTCTGCCGCGGCCAAAGCGGCCGCCTCTTTGGATCGGCGGCAACAGTCCGGCGGCGATGAATCGAGTGCTCAAATTCGGCGACGGATGGCATCCGATGCTGCCCGCGGCGGAACTTAAAGTAAAAGTTGAAGACTTGAAGGCGCAGGCCAGGAGCGCGAAGCGCGCAGAGCCTGAGATTATCGTCAGGCGCGGAGTTCGACTCGACGATATCGGCGCGGCACGAGCGAAGGTCGCGGCGGAAGCTGACGCGGGCGCCACATACTATATCCTCGACCTGGGCCGCTATGTGGACGAGACCGGGTTCGCAAAATCGGCGGAGACGTTCATGGCGCAGGT
>JBGPNU010000147.1:0-8048 GCA_041487675.1 Binatus sp. (SeqCode) | reverse complement strand
TGCGGACTAGCCTGCCATCGAGCAGTCTTATGGGCTCGTCGATGGATGCCAGCGCCGCCGGAATCGAGCGCTTCTACCGCGAGGATTTCGGACGAATCCTCGCCACGCTTATCCGCGTGCTCGGCGATTTCGCGCTTGCGGAGGACTCCGCTCACGACGCGTTTGAGGCCGCCGTCGAGCAATGGCGCCGCGATGGTATCCCGGAAAATCCGCGCGCGTGGATCATCGCCATCGCGCGCCACAAGGCAATCGACCGGCTGCGGCGCCAGGGTCGTTTCGATGATCGCCGCGAAGAGCTGATCCGTATGGCCGAAAGCGATGACGCAGCCACAGACGGCGACGCGGCGGGCGAACTGCGCGACGAGCGGCTGCGGCTCATCTTCACCTGCTGTCATCCCGCGCTTGCCGACGAGGCCCGGATTGCGCTCTCGCTGCGGACGCTATGCGGGCTCAAGACCGAGGAGATCGCGCGCGCGTTCCTGACCGCGCCGTCCACCATGGCGCAGCGGCTGGTCCGCGCCAAACGCAAGATCCGCGCTGCGCGGATTCCCTACGAGGTGCCCTCGGCCGGGTTGCTCGCGGAGCGGCTCCAGGCCGTGATGGCGGTAATCTACCTGGTCTTCACCGAGGGCTACGGGGCGACTTCCGGCGAGCGCCTGATACGCACCGACCTTTGCGCGGAGGCGATTCGGCTCGGGCGCCTGCTGGTCGAGCTGATGCCGGCCGAAGCGGAACCGCGCGGACTGCTCGCGATGATGCTGCTGCATGATTCCCGCCGCGAGACCCGAATCGACGAGCAAGGTGAAATGGTCCTGCTCGAGGAACAGGATCGCGCAGGGTGGGATCGTGCGCAGATTGCGGAAGGGCTGGGGCATTCGGAGTCCGCACTATCCACCGATTCGCCGGGGCCGTATGCAATCCAGGCGGCGATCGCCGCGATTCATTCACGAGCCGCGCGCTCCGAAGACACCGATTGGCGCACGATCGCGGAACTCTACGGGCGCCTCTACGCGATACAGCCGTCGCCGGTGATTGAACTCAATCGAGCAGTCGCAATCGCGATGGCCGATGGTGCGCAAGTTGGACTGGGGCTCGTCGACGCGCTCGAGACGAGCGGCGATTTGCGCGACTACTACCTGATGTGGGCGGTGCGGGCGGATTTGCTGCGCCGGCTCGAACGATGGAGCGAGGCGGCCGAATCGTACAATGAAGCGTTGAGCCGCGTAGGCAGCGCGCCCGAACGGCGCTTCCTCAGAAGGCGGCTCTCGGAAGTGACGCGACGGATTTGAGCCGCTCGCTGCGTCATCTCGAGCGAAGCCGAGGGACCCCGGATCTTTTTCTTCCGTTTCGGCGTTTTCTCCCCTTCCCATGTGTCGGTGACACCGAGGGAAGGGGCCGGGGGGTTAGGTTTGCCGGCTGGCTACTTATCGGTGCGCCGGGGAAGGAGACGGTTCGGGAGTTCCGGCGTTGTTGTCAGTCAGATGGTCGGACGCGTTAATCGCTACGACCGCCGACCAATAGGGACTCCGCCCGAGTTGTGCGCGGAAGTCGCGCGCGAAAGCCGCTTTGCCGCCAATCTTCGGCGGCCACGCTTTGTCGAGAAACTTCCACGCGTCGCCGGCATGGCCCGAATAGATCAAATCGAGCATGGTCCCCCATAGCGCCGGGGAGCCCTCCGCCTCGGGCCACGAAGCGCCCCTGGATGCGTTCTTATGGTTGCGGATTTCCGCAACCCGCGCGTCGAGATCGCTCACGCTGGGAACCGGCGAGCGCATCAGGTCGGGCGCGACGCGATAGGCGCCGTCGCTGAATCGCAGTATCACCTTCGGGGCCGACGAACCGGCGAAATCGCTATGCCAGTTGGCGAACGTCCAGTCTGAAATCTGAACTTCCAGACCGGCGTTCTTCGAGTTCTTGTCCATATGCATGAAATGCGGCCCGGCGTCGCCGTACTTCGCGGCGATCGATCCGATCTCCCTGAAGGTCGAGCCGATTTCGAAAATATGGAGCGTCAGACAGCAATTAGCGCCGCCCGACCATTCGGAAACAACTAGGTCAGGCTGACCGGCGCCGGTGATGTCCATCCCCATTTTGACCAGCGAAGCGTCCGGATCCTTGTCGTACATCGTGCCGATAAAAAATTTCTCGCCTTTGCGCCCGGCCTTCTGCTGAAAAACGGATTTACCGTCCTTGAGAATCTCGTAGTACGCATCGCTGCCGTCTTTCGCGACTTGATCGAAATAGACTCGCACCACGTATGGCGCCGAAGTCTCTTCCCGATGCGGCAACACAGTCGAATCGAGGTCCGCCGCAAAGCATCGCGCAGGCGATCCGATCGCGATGGTCAGGCTCACGATCAGAACAGAGATCAGCGCGCGAACGATTTGATGAAAGGCTCCGCTACGAAATGACACGGCGTCTTGGATGGATGGCCGCTGCGGATGCGATCTGCGGCGTGGGTGCGGGAGCCGGATCGGAAGCGGGTTGCTCGCCTGCTGGCGCGGGTGCCTTGTAGCCGCATTCCTTGTTGGCGCATTGCCAGGTCGTGCCGGTGCGCTTGAGTTCCTTTTCGACCATGTATGGCGCGCCGCACGAAGGGCACGGATGCGCTACGACTTTGTTCCAGGCTGCGAATTTGCACTTCGGATAACGGCCGCATCCGAAGAACAACTTTCCCCGCCGGCTCCGGCGCTCGAGAATCTCGCCCTCTTTGCATTCCGGGCAACTGACTCCGGTCTTCACCGGTTCGGATTGAAGCCGCTTGATTCCGTCGCAATCCGGATATCCCGAGCATCCAAGGAATTCGCCGAAGCGCGAACGCCGGCGCACCATCGGCTTGCCGCATTTCTCGCAGACCTCGTCGGTCGGCACCGGCGCCGAGGGCGCCTTGAGCACGATGTTGCCCTGCTCGTCGCGCCCGAACTCACCGGTGTTGGTGCATTTGGGGTAATTCGAGCAAGCCAGGAACTCGCCGTTGCGCCCCCATTTGATCACCATGTCGCCGCCGTCGGTCTCGCACTTGAGCCCGGTCGGCAAGCCTTTGCGCTTGACCTCGGGCATCTTCTTTTTGGCCTCGGCGAGGTCCTTCTTGAATGGACCGTAGAACCGGTTGAGCGTCTTCACCCAGTTCTCGTTGCCCTCTTCAACCTTGTCGAGGTCCTCTTCGAATTGCGCGGTGAAGCCGACTTCGAGGATGTCGGGAAAGGCCTTCACCAGCATGTCGCTGACGGTTCGCCCGAGCGAGGTCGGCCGGAGCCGTTTGCTCTCGTCCTCCTCGACGTATTCGACGCGCAGGATGCTGGTCATGATCGCGGCGTAGGTGGACGGCCGCCCGATGCCCTTTTCCTCGAGTTCCTTTATCAGCGTCGCCTGCGTGAAACGCGGCGGTGGCTGGGTGAAATGCTGCTCGGGCGCGAGGCCGAGCAGTTCAAGCTTCTCGCCTTGTTCGAGCATCGGCAGCGTGCCTTCTTCATCGTCCGCCGAGGCCTCGTCCTGACCCTCGATATACACGCGCATGAAACCGTCGAACTTCGTCACCTGGCCGGTCGCGCGAAAGACCGTGTCGGCCGAATTGATATCAACCGTGGTGCGGTCATAGACCGCGGGCGTCATCTGGCTCGAAACGAACCGATTATAGATGAGCGTGTAGAGCGCGAGTGCGTCCTTGTCGAGATAACGCGCCATCGATTCGGGATCGCGCTCGACGGCGGTCGGGCGAATCGCTTCATGCGCGCCCTGCGCCTGCTTGCCCGAGCGGTAGAAGTTAGGCTTCTCCGGGACATACTCACTCCCGTATCGAGAGCCGATATGGCTGCGAACGGATTCCAACGCATGGTCGGAGACGCGCGGCGAATCGGTACGCATATAGGTGATAAGGCCGACCGCGCCCTCCACGCCGAGTTCGACGCCTTCGTACAGTTTCTGCGCAATTTGCATCGTGCGGCGCGGCGAGTAGTAGAGTTTGCGCGAGGCCTCCTGCTGAAGCCGCGACGTAATGAATGGCGGCGTCGGGCTGCGGCGGACTTCCTTGCGTTCGATATTTGCGACCGTGAACGGTGCCGACTCGACTGCGGCGATGATCGCGCGGGCGTCGGCTTCGGGCAGCTTGTAGGACTTGTTGTCGATCCGATTGTCTTTGTAGCTGTATAGCCGCGCCGTGAACGGCGGTGGATTTTTGCCCGTCAGGCGCGCGTCGAGGGTCCAGTATTCCTCGGCCCGGAACGCTTCGCGCTCGCGCTCGCGCTCAACGATTATCCTGAGCGCGACCGATTGAACCCGGCCCGCGCTGATTCCGCGCTTAACCTTGTCCCACAAAAGCGGGCTTATCTTGTAGCCGACCAGCCGGTCGAGCACGCGCCGCGCCTGGTACGCATCGAACAGATGATGATCGAGGTTCGAGGGATTAGCGACGGCCTCCCTGACGGCTGCCTGGGTGATTTCGTGGAGCAGGACCCGGCGAACGTTGGCCTTGGTTTTGCCGATGTGATCGGCGATATGCCACGCGATCGCCTCGCCTTCGCGGTCGGGGTCGCTCGCGAGATAGATGTTTTCCTTGCCTTTCGCGGCGTTCTTGATTTCGCCGATTACCTTCTCTTTCCCTTTTATAACGACGTAATCAGGAGCAAAATCGTTGTCGACGTCCACCCCGAGCTTGCTCTTGGGCAAGTCCACAACATGCCCGACCGAGGGCATGACCTGAAAATCGCTACCCAAGTAACGCTTGATCGTTTTCGCTTTTGCCGGCGATTCAACGATTATAAGGTTTTTTGCCACCGATTAGGCGCCTCCAGTCCCGGTCCGTAAGCCCGTGCAGGTTTCGTGCGAGGCGAATCCTCGCAAACCGCAAGAGTTACACCCTGCCAGACTTAGGCGAGTGAGAAAAGCTTGCCCGGATGTTGGGTGACGCGGCCTTCCAACTCGAGTTCAAGCAATAATCTAAGCACGGTCTGAGCATTTAGCCCCGATGCCTCGATTATCGAGTCAACGTGGAGTCTTTCAGTATCTGTTAGATAGTTTAGAATGGTAATAGTGCTATCAATCACTAATTCGGGGCTGTTTGCACTCGTAGGCGAGGAAGTCTCGGATAAATGTTCGACACTTTGCGTATCGGGCGGCACGGATGCGATAGCGACTCTATCCTCGGGAGGCACCGCCTTGGCCGACAGCCGCTTGACCATCTGAGGCGCCAATTCTTCGATCACGTCCTCGACGCATTCGATCAACTTCGCGCCTTCCTTCAGCAGCCGATTGCTGCCGCGGGTCTTACCGGTTAGCGGGCTGCCGGGCACGGCGAAGACCTGACGATCCTGCTCCAGAGCCAACCGCGCCGTAATCAGCGAGCCGCTTTTTTCAGCCGCCTCGACAATTACGACGCCCAGGCACAGTCCGGACAGAATGCGGTTGCGGGTCGGAAAATTATCGGCAAGCGGCTGCGTTCCAATCGGTAGTTCGCTGATGAGTGCGCCGCCGCCTGCGATAATCGCCTCGGCGAGCTTGCGATGCTCGGCTGGGTAGATAACATCAACCCCGCATCCCATCACAGCGACCGTGGTGCCGTGGGCGTCGAGCGCTCCCTGATGCGCCTCGCCGTCGATTCCGCGCGCCAGGCCGCTCACGACGGTGAAGCCCTTGGACGCAAGCTCGAGTCCGAGCCGCTGCGCCATCCGGCGGCCGATATCGCTCGCCGCGCGCGCACCGACGATTGCGATGCAATTGGGATCGGTCAGCGCAGCCGTGCCGCGCACGAACAGGAACGGCGGCGGATCGGGTATTTGGCGCAAGTTTGGCGGATAGTCGCTGTCAGTCCATTTGATCATTCGCGCGCCGATGTTGGGCAGCTCGCACAATTCCTTTTCGAGCGGGTCGAAGTCGCGAAACTCGACGATACTGCGCGCGGCGTTGCGCTGGACGCCGGCGGCGCCAATCTCGTCGGCGCTCAGCTGAAAGATTTTTTCCGGTGAGCCGAACTTGTCGATCAAAAGCCGGCAGGTTCGCGGACCGACGCCGCGAGCGCGCCTCAATGCGAGCCAGTAAACGTCGGGCGACGGCATTACATACTACCGCGATAATTCGCGGCCCCCTCTGATCGAACAGGCCGAGTTTCGGCGGCGCTGCGATACAAGTAAAGTTGTTCTTAACGCCAGCTTTTCGCAAGCCATCTCTATCCGCAATCGCCTTCGGGGGGCAATCGTCTTTGGGCCGCGCGCATTTCTTGACCCTTGGAAAGGGATCGCATAAGTTACGCGCAACCGCATTCTCTGCTACTATTAGATTTCAGACTGTCGTCGTTTTGACAGACTGAACCGGAGGACGAGTTATTGGGCGCCACAACAGTAACATCAATGGACTTCAGCAGAATGTCCGCGGTGGAGAAGCAGATTCTCATTTTCAGCTTTTATCGCGACGCCGAACTCAGGGGCGCGCGCTTACTTTTCAACATCATTGGTCATCTCAACGACGCTGACTCGCAGGTGAAGATGTCCAAGCATCTGTCGGAAGAGACCCGCCATGCATGGCTCTGGACCAAGCGCATCGCGGACCTCGGTGGATGTCCTATCCGTATCGACGACGGCTATCAGCGGCGGCTGGGGCTGCGCACCGGAGTACCCAAGACGATCATCGATCTACTCGCGTTGACGGTGGTGGTCGAGGAGCGCGCGCTGAGCCGCTACAACGCGCACATGGCGCTCCCGAACGTGGACAAGGAAACCATGGACGTCCTCCACGCGGTGACCGAGGACGAGACCTGGCACTTGTCGTGGATCGAGAAGAAGATGCGCGAGATCGCCAGGGAACAAGGCAGCGAAGAGCACGCCGACAAGGCGCTCGATCGGTACCGCAAGATCGATCGCGAAGTTTACGCGACGCTCGCCGCTGACGAAGCCGAGTTGATGCGCTCGTAGCTGCCGATCAGCAGGCCATTGCCGTTTCGTAAATTTAATCTTATCACCTGCGGCGCAATTGCGGCCGCAGTTTTTCTATTCAGCGCCGCATACGCTCGAGCCGGATGGGTCAAGGGCGAGTTCACCTCCGCTGGCAAGCCGGTTGAGGAATATCACTGTGCCCCTGGCGGAAGTGGCGCCCCCGCCGGAACCGGGCCGCATCCCGCGGTCGTCATGCTCCACGGTGCGTCGCTGCGAAAAGAAGCCGGCAACGACGAGTACGAAAAGATGTGCGGTCAGCTTGCCGACCAGGGCTACTACACCGAATTCATCGAGTACTACAGCCAGACCGAAGCGGCTGGCCCGGACAATCCATCGGCAATGAAAAAATATTTTCCGGTTTGGCTGGCGGAGATCCATTCAGGGATCGAGGCGCTCGACAAGAATCCCGCAGTCGATTCGCATCGCGTAGCGCTGATTGGATTTTCGCTCGGTTCGTTTCTTTCGCTCTCGTCAGGTGCGGTCGATCCAGGTCAGATCGCGGCCATCGTCGAATACTACGGTGGACTTCCTCAGGGATTTAATGGCGGAGCCAAACTGATGCCGCCGACGCTGATCCTGCACGGCGACAAGGATGTGCTGGTCAACGTGTCACAGGCGCACGCGCTCGACGAGCTTCTGACCGCGGCAAATCGCCCGCACGAGATGCACATCTATGAAGGCGCGAATCACGCCTTCAATTTTCCCCAGCTGCCATTTTGGTACAACGCCGAGGACGCGCAGGATGCGTGGAATCGGGCGCTCAAATTCCTGGCGGCGAATCTGAAAAACTCCGATACGAAGAGTGCTGCGAGCGGCGCGGCATCCAAATAGCTATCTATCCAATATAGCTATCTAGTCGCGAACGGCGGTTGCTGAACCGCCGACCGAAGAACCGCGAGCCGCGCGAACGGCTTTGAGCGCGGCATTCAGCTCGCGGCGCATCGCTTCGGCGTAGTCGGCGGCGGCCTCGGCAGGTTTGGCGGCGGGGTCCTTTTGGTACGCGTACATCAGGCTCCGGCTCGCATTCACGATAATTCCAGAACCGTCCGCGCGCGCGGATGCGACCGCGTCTGCCGCCGATCCGCCTTGCGCGCCGTAGCCGGGAACAAGGATTGTCGCGGAGGG
>JBGPNU010000146.1:0-8082 GCA_041487675.1 Binatus sp. (SeqCode) | reverse complement strand
TTACGAGAAAGTGATCGGACTAAAGCGTATCCCGCGCCCCGACTTTCCGTTCGGCGGAGCATGGTACGGGATCGGCAACAACGCGCTCCATATCATCTCGAGCGAAAACCGCGGCCGCAAGCCCGATCCGCTTGGCGCGCACGTCGCGTTCGACGTCGAAGATTTCGACGAGACCAAGCGCTCGCTGCAGGAGATGGGAATCGAGTTCCTGGAAGCGCCATCGAACATGGGCGCGGGCCGCCAACTGTGGGTGGTCGATCCAGACGGCAATACGGTCGAGCTCAGAACCGAGAAATAGAAAAATTCGCTCATTGACTCGACTGGACCGCAAGCATCTTGCCCTCACGCTAACGTACTGTTAGAAAAGACAACAATTAGTTGATCTAACGGTGGAGAGAGATTTTTTCCCTAAAAGATGGACAGGCCGAAAGCAAGCGTCGCGGAAATGCTTGGCGAATTTGCCCGCGAATTCGCATTGCTGCTTTTGGTGTTTGTACCGCTGGACGTTCTCTTCAAGGACGAACGCGAACCTTACTTTTGGATCGGAATCGCAGTGACCCTAGTGATTTGCGCCATTTTGTTCACTGGAGGAGTATGGATAGAGAGAAGACGGCAGGAATAACCCCCACTGAACGAGAGGTTAGTCGATGGACCTTCTGAGGGCGATGATAATTCCAGGGGTTGTGGGGCTGGTTGTGGTAGCGCTTGGAATCTACATAACGCGCGGTGAGAAACCGGCGACTGAAGCCGAAGAGCTCCAGCGGACTCACGGAACCGGAACTGCGCGTAAAGAAGCGCAGCACGCATAAACCGAAAAACCCAGCGCTTCTACCTACACGTTCTTATCCGCGGCGAAATGCTCTCGCCTGCTCCTAAATGCCCGCGAGCTTGCGCGCGTAGGCGGCGACGGTTTTGAAGTCGTACTCGCGATACGCCTGCATCTTTTCGGCTTCGAATCCGCCTTCCGCATGCACCGCGAGCACTTCCTGGTAGCCGCCGAAATCCGACGAGGTCAGATCGCCGATCAGGTTGAGCAGCCGGAGCCGTTTCTCCGCGTCGAAGCCCTTCGCTCCGCCCATGTACTTTAGTACGTAAGCGCGGGTCGCCTCGCTGGTCAGATCTTCGGCCGCGGGGCCCGTGACCAGCAAACCGCCGGCAAGGTCCTGAACGATCTGCACGGCCTGATGATAATTGTGCGCGAAGTGATACTTGGCGACGTTGGTGAGCAGCGTGTTGGGCACCGCGACCCCGTCTTCGAGCGTGCAGGTGCGCGCGGCATGCTCGATAAGTCCGCGAACCGTGGTGTGATACGCCGCCAGATGGGTCAGCTTGTCGCGCACATGACCGGCGCGCGAGATTCCGTTGGCTTCCGCAATCGCGTGGCCCGCACCAGCCATCAGTTCGAGCAGCGGCAGTTTGTACGACACCGCGGTAAAGCGATGGAAGCGAACAAACGTAAGTGCGAGCAATCCCGCGAAATCGATTTCGCCCCGCAGGAACACGCGCTCCTTGGGCACGAACACGTCGTCGAAGACGGTCAAAGTTTCCATCATCTTGTGGCGAGCGCTGATCGGATGCTCAAAGTCATTTTTGTGCGAGCTTCCGTGCGGCGACGCGAGCAACTTCAGCCCCGGCGTGTTGATCGGCAGCGCGAACGCGACCGCGTAGTCCTTGTCCTCGGCGCGCATCGCACGCGTGGGCAGCACGATGACCTCGTTGGTGTTGGTCGAGACGCTGGTGTGCACCTTGGCGCCGCGCACGACGATTCCGTCGGGGCGATCCTCGACTATTCGCACGTAGTAATCCGGATGATCCTGCTCAGTCGGACCGAGCGCGCGATCGCCCTTGACGTCGGTCTGCGCCACCCCGACGGCGAGATCGTTGTCGCGGCAGTGTCGGTAGAACTTTTGGATGCGCTCGCGGTATTCGGGCTTGCCGGCGGCGGCAAGCCGCTCGCCAATAATATGCAGCGCCAGCAGCGCGTCGGTGCCGATTTCCTTGATCAACACGACCAGAGTTGCGCCCTCGCGGGTCGAAGCCGCTATCAACGCGCTGCGCCTCAGCAGGTCATCGCCATTTTTCGGAATATGGTAGTAGCGGCTGTACTCGTCGCCGCCCTCTTTCACGACGGCGAGTTCGCGATATTTCGGGTCCTCGGCCATCCGGTAGTCGAGCGCGGCATGCTCGACTGCGATTCCGATCACAGGATGCGCGGTGACGTCCGCGACTTTTTCGCCCCTGAAATAGACCGCGCGCCCGTCGCGCAATGAACTCTTGTACTGTTCCGCCGTCCGTAGTCCCATCCTTAAAATAACCTCGTCTGAGATTGATGCCACCGGCATGCGCGCCGCTCATGTCGTTCGGTTGCGGCGGTTGCGAAAGGACAATATAGAAGCGCTGAGCATTCGCTGTCCAACTGCTTGATGGCTGGGGCGGCGGTGTTCCCGGCTTCGCACGCGTCGGATTTCGTTACCGGCGCCGATATTATTGTGGATGGCGGTTTCTTCATCCGCTGAAAAAGATCGGAAGTGAGTTCAAACAATGGCAGCGCCAAAAATGTTCGACTTGAGCGGAGAGGTCGCAGTCGTCACCGGCGGCAACGGCGGAATCGGGCGCGGAATCGCGCTCGGTCTCGCGGAGGCAGGCGCGGCAGTCGCGATCCTCGCGCGCAACCAGGAGAAAAATAGCGCGGTGCTCGCTGAGCTTAAAAAACTCGGTGCTCCGGGAATCGCGGTGCAGCTCGACGTGACCAGCCGCGCTGCGTTGCGCCCGGCGATGGAAGAAGTCGAGCGCAAACTCGGGCCGGTGTCGATCCTGGTCAACAACGCGGGAATCTCGATCATTCGCAGCGCGCTCAAGTTCAGAGCCGAGGACTGGGACCGGGTTATCGAAACCAACCTCAACTCGTGTTTTTTCCTGTCGCAGATTGCGGCGCGATCGATGATGACTCGCAAACGCGGCAAAATTATCAACATCGCGAGCGAGTACTCGCAATTCGGCGCGCAGAGTGGAATTCCTTATGCCGCGGCAAAAGGCGGGCTGGTGCAGACCACCAAGACGATGGCGATCGAGCTGGCGCCGCATAATATCCAGGTCAATGCGATCGTGCCGGGATGGATCGCGACCGACATGACTATTGGCGCGCAGACCGGCGCGTTTTACGACGAGATAATCATGCGCACGCCGGCGGGGCGTTTCGGCAAGCCGGAGGAAATGGCGGGCAGCGCAGTGTTCCTCGCCTCGCACGCGTCGGACTTCGTGACGGGTTCGCTCGTTTACGTGGACGGGGGGTATGCGATCAGGTGAGGCGACGCGACGGCGGCGCTGTTTAACGCGGAGCGCGGCGCGGCGTAAGATGCCGCATCACGGAATTGGAGAGAAGTGAGAGTGGCTCGACGCAAAATTCCCGCATCGGCGCATCCTGAGTTGCCGCGTCACGAGCTCGGGCTCCCGGCGCTGAAGCCGCTGCGAGTGCTGGTCGCGGGCGAGGTGATCCTGGACCGTTACATTTGGGGCGACGTCGCGCGAATCTCACCCGAAGCGCCGATTCCGATCCTGCGCGTGCAACGCCGCGAGGAGAAGCCGGGCAACGCCGGCTTCGTGATGGCGAATTTGCGCGCGCTCGGCGCCAACGTGAGCGCGCTCAGCGTGGTCGGCGCAGATCGCAACGGCCGGCTGCTGCGCGAAATTTTCACGGACCTCGGAATCGCGACCCGCTCGATTCTTACCGACCCCGATCGTCCGACGATTGTCAAAGACCGGATGTTCGGTTCCGTACAGGCGGCTCATCGCGCGACTCAGCAACTGCTGCGGGTCGATGAAGAAGACCCGAGCGCGCTTAAGCCCGCGCGCGAGCGCGAGCTGATCGCGCGGCTCAAGTCGGAGCTGCGCGCGTGCGACGGCGTGCTGGTTTCGGATATCGACAAGGGGATGCTGACGCCGGCCGTGCTGCGCGCGCTGATCGACGGCGGACGGGCGCGCGGTATTCCGGTCATAATCGATCCGCGCCGCACCGAGGACTTTTCGATCTATCGCGGCGCCACCGCGCTCACGCCCAATCGGAATGAAACCGAAGTCGCGACCGGGATGCGGCTCACGGATCGCGGCGCCTGGCGGAATGCGGCCGAGACGCTGGTGCGCAAGCTCGATCTCGACGCCTGCCTGATAACGCTCGACCGCGACGGGATGTACCTCGCGGAGCGGGGCGGGCGCGACACCTACGTGCCGACCGCGCCGCGCGAGGTTTACGACGTGACCGGCGCGGGCGACGTGGTGCTCAGCGTGTTCGGGATGTTTTCGATCGCGGGACTCGGATTTTCCTCCGCGGCGAAGATAGCAAATCTGGCGGCAAGTATCGAAGTGACGCGAATCGGCACCGAGGTGATCACGCGCGAGGACCTGGCGCGCGCGCTCGCTCCCGGGCACGACACCTACGAGCGCAAAATTCATTCGATCGAGGAGCTGAAGGCGGCGCTCAGTCGCGAGCGGCGAGCGGGCCGCCGGATTGCATTCACCAACGGATGCTTCGACTTGATTCACGCGGGACATATTCAGATTCTCGCGTTCGCACGCGCCCAGGCCGACCTGCTGGTGGTCGGTCTCAACAGCGATCGCAGCGTACACCGGCTTAAGGGCGACTCACGGCCGATCTATCCGGCCGCGGAACGCGCGCGAATCCTGGCCGCTCTGGAAGCGGTCGACTACGTCGTGGTCTTCGACGAAACGCGGGCCGAGAAAATTATCCGCACGGTCAAGCCCGACGTCTTGATCAAGGGCGAGGATTGGCGCGGCAAGCGGGTTGATGGGCAGGCATTCGTCGAGGCGCGCGGCGGACGAGTGGCGCTTGCGCCGCTGCTGGGCGGACGCAGCACCAGCGCGACTATCGATCGGATGAGTTCGCGGAAGAGTTCGAAGACCGCGGGAAAAAACGGCGCCGGATCTGATCGGTGAATTGCGTGAATTCCGGCATCTTGAGCATCCAGGTTCCGGCGAAGTAGAGCCCGCCGTAAACCGAAAGAACGGTCAGACCCTGAATCCGCGGTCCGAATCCCGCCATTCGGAGTTTCAGGACGAATGCGACTGCCGCGGCGCCGATCGCAAGTGACCATAACTGCGCAAGATAAGAACGGTTGAGCCCGGTCCATCCGATGCGCTCGTTCAACGCGAATCGCAGCATCGAAAATTCGACCCATCCCGCGATTCCCGCTGACACGGTGAGGCCCGCGACGCCCCATTTCTGCGCGATACCGAGTAGTGGCGGCAACGGAAGCGCGCACAGGTAGCCAAGCACCAGAGTCAGCGCAACGCGGATTATCGCGAACCGAAGCGGCGTGCGGGTATCGAACAGCGCGTAGAAGGCCGAGTTGTAGAGCCGGCCCATCGTGGCGGCGAGTAATCCGACGCCGGAGCCTGCGAGCACCGCCCAGACGTAGATTGCGTCGGCATGGGTGAACGCGCCGGATTGGTAGATCAGCGCGACGATCACGTCGCCAAGAATCAGAAAGGCCGCGGAGGACGGCACGACCATGAATGCAATTTGGCGCAGCCCCCGGTTCAGCCGCGCGCGAAGAATCGCGCTCATCTGTTCGGGCATCGCGCCGGCGGCACGCGACATCGCGGGCAGCTCGGATGCGGCCACGGAGTATCCGAACAGGCTGATCGGCATCATGTAGAGCAACTGCCCGTAGTTGAGCGCCGCAACCGCGCCGGTCGGAAGCAGACTTGCAAGGATGTTGTCCACGTAGGTGCTCAAATTGACAACGCCGCGGCTGATTACCACCGGAGTCAGATTGTTGAACACAGATCTTAGGGGCGCGGCGACGCGTGCGAAGTCGATGCGATGCTTTCGGAGCAGCGCGAGCGTTTGTGGAACCTGCACCAGAATCTGCAATGCGGAGCCGACTACGGACGCCCACGAGATCGCGATCGCAAGGCCGTCCTGCGAGCGGCGCGGACCGTAGTAGAGCAGCGCGGCGATCATCGCGATGTTCCACGCGACCGGCGCGGTGTACGAGACCAGGAAT
Source organism: Binatus sp. (SeqCode) (assembly GCA_041487675.1). Lineage (GTDB taxonomy): Bacteria > Desulfobacterota > Binatia > Binatales > Binataceae > Binatus. The sequence continues at coordinate 2,059 of JBGPNU010000146.1, read as the reverse complement.
TTGTGATGACTGTTCAGCACGCCGAGGAACCATGCCGACATCACGAGCAACCCGGCGCCGGGGAAGAGAATGCGCACTATCTGAATCGTCAAGTCGCGCTTGTCGCCCTCGAAGCCCGGCGCAATAACGTCGATCAGGTACGGCGTGACCAGCACGCCGATCGCGACCAGCACCGATACTCCCAGCGTCAGAATCGCACCGACGCCCCATGCCAGCATATCGGCGGTTTCATCGTCGCCCTCGCCGAGCAGTTTTCCATAAACCGGGATGAACGATGCGGAGAGGACGCCTTCACCAAACAGGTTCTGCAGGATGTTGGGGATGCGAAAGCCGGCCTTGAAGGCGTCGGCGGTGGCCGAGTTGCCAAGAAAGTGAGCGAAGATGCTGTCGCGGATGAGACCGGCGATACGGCTCAGCAACACGCCGGCGGCAATCGTGCCGGCGCGGCTCGCGCCGGACCCGCTAACCGTCGCGGACTCGGCACGCGTAGGTGTGCCCTCCTCTCCGCGATCCTGACGATTGGGTGCAATTTCGGACAAGTTTCCTCTGGCCAAGGAAGTATAGCGACAGGGTAAGGCAGGTAGTAGCGGCCCTCGCGCGCGTGGCAAAAGCGCGACGCGCGCCCTAAGATTACGACGCGATGGCATTTGAAAATATCCTGTGCGAGAGCGAGGACGGCGTCGCCACCGTCACGATCAACCGGCCCAATGCGCGCAATGCTCTAAGCAGCGCCACGCTCGACGAGCTGAACAGGGCATTTTCGGAGATCGCCGATGACGCGAGCGTTCGCGTCGCGATTTTGCGCGGCGCCGGCGACGTCGCCTTCTGTGCGGGTGCGGATCTGAAAGAAGTCGCCGCGCTAAGCGATTTGCCGGCGCGTCGGCGATACTTCGGCGGAGTCGCCGACTTGCTCGAGACGATTCATCGGATGCCGCAGCCGGTGATCGCGCGCGTCGCGGGATTCGCGCTGGCGGGCGGGATGGGCCTCGCCACCGGATGCGATTTCGCGATCGCCGCCGACAACGCTGAGTTCGGGCTGCCGGAAATCACGCTCGGATTGTTCCCGATGGTCGTGATGGCGCCGATTCTGCGGCTATGCGGTCCGCGCGCAGCCATTGCGCTCGCGCTTGGCGGCGAGAGAATCGACGCGCGGCGCGCGCTGGAGCTGAATCTAATCACAAAGCTCGTGCCGCTGTCGCAACTCGACTCCGAGGTACGCCGCCTCGCACGCCGGCTCAAAGGTCATAGCGCGCTGGTGATGGCGCTCGGCAAGCAGGCGATCTACAACTCCGCCGCGATGGACTATGTGAGCGCGCTCACTTATCTGAAGGAGATGGTCGCGCTGGTGGCCTGCAGCGAGGACCTTGCCGAAGGCGTGAATGCGTTCCTCGCGAAGCGAGCGCCGGTCTTCAAAGGGCGCTAGTATCGTGCTGTGAGCTTTTCCCTCTACGTTCATATTCCGTGGTGCCAATCGAAATGCCCGTACTGCGATTTCAATTCGCACGCCGCATCGTCGTGGCCGGAGGCGGAATACACTCGCGCGCTGATTTCGGAGCTTGCGCATCGAGTCGGCTCCGCGCCCTATTCGGGCGAGCGTATCAAGACGATCTTCTTTGGCGGCGGCACGCCGTCGCTGTTCGATCCGAAATCAATCGGCGAGATTATCGACGCGGCCAATCGACTTTGCGGAATCGAATCCGGCGCCGAAATCACGCTCGAGGCGAATCCGGGCACCGTGGACGCGGCGAAGCTCTCCGGGATGCGTGCGGCGGGAGTGAATCGGATAAGTTTCGGCGCGCAGTCGTTCAATCCCGCGACGCTCAAGTTCCTCGGCCGGATTCATTCGGCGGATGAAACTCGCGCGGCGGCAAAGATGGCGCATCGCGCCGGTTTCGATCGGCTGAATCTCGACTTGATTTTCGCGGTTCCGGGACAGACCGTCGCCGACGTTCTCTTCGATATCGAATCGGTGGCGGCGCTCGAACCGGATCACATCTCGGCCTACAACCTGACCTTCGAGGAAGGCACCGCGTTCTTCACGGATTTGAAGCGCGGAAGA
>JBGPNU010000145.1:0-8124 GCA_041487675.1 Binatus sp. (SeqCode) | reverse complement strand
CGATCGCGCGGCGTTTGGCAAGTATGGTGCCGACTCACCGCTTGGTTTAAAATCCAAGTCGCAAGCATGAATTATCGGGAAAATTGGAAGTGAGCCCCCGCCGTATCGCAAAGGCGCTGGCCGGCTTTGGAGCGATTGCGCTCGCCGTCCTGCTGGTCGCGACCGTTTGGATCGTGCGTAATCGCTCCGCGACGCAGGTATTGCAGACTGTGGCGGGTCTCGTTCCCGGCACTCTGTTGCATGCGCATAATTTCCACTGGACGCAAATGAAAGCCGGCGAACGGGAGTGGGTGCTGACTGCGGGTGAGGCAAGTTATTCGAGCGACAAGGCTTCTCTGAAGCTGACCAATGCGGAAGTCACGATGACCTCCAGCGATGGAAAGCCGGTGGTCGTCAATGCGCCAACGGCGCTTCTGGCTTTGAATGGGAATCATGTGACTCGCGCGTTTCTGAGCGGAGGAACGGTCATCCACTTCGGCGATTACATTCTCAGCACCGATTCGGCCACTTTCATGCCCGATGAAGATCAGGTCGAAGCCGCGGGGCTTGTCACTGTTATCGGCGAGGGGCTCCGAGTGACCGGGGTAGGCATGACTGGTCATCCCAAGACGCGAATTTTTCAGCTTCATCAGCAGGTACAGACTGAATTCACGCCGAAGAACGATCGTGAAAAATCCAAACAAAGTTAATCGCACCGCGCGTATCGCCGCGATCGCGATAGTCGCAATCGCGCTCGCGTCACCGGCATGGGCTCAGGATGGCGTCAACACGCCGATGTCGTCACCGGCTTCGGTGCCCGCCATGGGCGAGGGGACCGTCGGGAATTCGATTCGTCCGGACCGAGCCGATGACGCGTCCGCGCCTGTCGCGCAGCCGGCTCCCATAGATGACATGAGCGGCGATTCAATCAGCGTGACCGGCGGAGTGCCGGGTTCGACGACCTCGCCGGCTCCGGCTGAGGCGAACGCACCTGCGGTGGCGACGGCGCCGGCGGAGCCGGCACCTTCACCGCCGCCAGTCGCGAGTGCACCTGCCAGCGCGCCTGCTGTATCGGCGACGCCGCCCGAGGCGCCAGTGACCGCATCAGAGCCCGCTCCAGCAGCGGTGCCCTCCAATCCGCCCGCGCCAGAAGCGGCCGTGTCGGTCTCGACTCCGGTGACGACGGCCGCGATGCCGTCGTCGGGCGCTATCGCACCGCCGATGGTGCTCGCGCCGGTTCCTTCTGAAATTGTCGCGCCTGAAGCCGAGCCGGCACCGGCGAGCGCTCCGGTCGCCGCGGAGCAGGCTCCGCCGCCGCGCCAATCGGACAAGAGTGCGGGCAAGACCGGCAAGGGCGAAGCCAAGGACACCAAGGTTGCATCGAACGCACCGCAAGAGAGCAGTCCACTCGGGCTTCAATTTGGGAACAGCAAGGGCCCCATCGATATCAAGTCCGAGTCGATGTCTCTCGACTATCAGAATCATTCGGTACTCTGGACCGGACATGTGCATGCCAACCAGGCGAACGCACAGCTCACCAGCGACCAACTGCGGGTTAACTATTTCGACAAAGACTTCAAAGAGCTCAAGGACATGGTTGCCGATGGCAACGTGCGTATCAGTCAGGGCACTCAATGGGCGACCGGCCAGCATGGCGTGATGGATCAGACCAAGCGCACGATGGTCCTGACCGGCAGCCCGGTGGTGCATGACTGCGCCAATCAAATCACCGGCAAACGGATCACGGTTTTCCTCGATACCAGCAGGAGCGTGGTCGAAGGCGCCCACGCCGTGATTTTCCCGCATCAGGCGCGGGGCGCGGACGACGCGGCCCCGACCACCGGCTGCCAATAAGAATCCGCGATGGCGCTTGAAGTAAAACTTGGACAGGACCTGCGGCTCCGCCAGCAATTGGTGATGACGCCGCAGCTCCAGCAGGCGATCAAAATCCTGCAGCTGTCGCTGCCCGAGCTGGAGGCGATCGTACAATCGGAACTCGAGCAGAATCCGATGCTCGAGCCGCTCGATCAAAGCCCCGCCGAAGCCGCGTCCGAATCCGAGATGCCCGACCCGGAGGCGGCCTCCGGGTCCGACGGGGAACCGCTGCCGCCCGAGACCGACGGCGCGCCGGGCGCCAATTCCGATGACGATTGGGAGACCGGCTCGCGCGAGGAAAAAACCGCCGCTCCGAGCGTCGAGACCGAGGCGCGCGACGCCGCGCTCGAAATCAAGGAGCTGAACAGTCTCGAGAAGGTCGACTGGCGCGAATACCTGGAGACCTACTCGAACAACTGGCAGGAAAGCGCGCCTTCGGACTCCGCCGACGACCATCGCAGCGCACTCGAAAATACTCCGCTTCGGCGAAGCTCGCTCGAAGACCACATGATGTGGCAGCTCAGGCTTTCGAGCCTGAACGAAACCGATCAGCAAATCGGCGCGACGATCATCTACAATCTGAACGAAGACGGATACCTCGAAACTCCCGTGGACGAGTTGGCGGCGCAGCTCGAAGTCCCGTCCGCTGAAGTCGAGCGCGTGCTGGCCCGCGTGCAGCGCTTCGATCCGCCCGGAGTCGCCGCGCGCGATCTGCGCGAATGCCTGCTCGCGCAGTTGCTGAATCTCGGGATGGAAGAATCGCTCGCGGCGCGAATCGTCAAGAACCATCTCGATTTGCTCGAGAAGCATCGCTACGCGGAAATCGCCAAGGTGCTCGGCGTGCCGGTCGAAACGGTGGGCCAATCGGCCAAGGTGATCTCGGTGCTCGAGCCCAAGCCCGGCCGCGACTACGGCGGTGCGGAGCCAACCTACGTCGTGCCCGACGTTTACATTCAGAAGGTCGGCGAGGATTACGTCGTGACGCTGAATCGCGACGCAGTGCCGCGCCTTCGGCTGGCCGGTTACTACCAGCGGGTGCTCAACGACGTGGATGTTGCGGCCGAGACGCGGGAGTATTTGCAGGAACGCCTGCGCTCGGCGCGATGGCTGGTGAAATCGATCTACCAGCGTCAGCAAACGATCTTCAAGGTCGCAACTTCGATCGTGAAGTTCCAGCGCGCGTTCTTCGATCACGGGATCAGCCTGCTTAGGCCGCTGGTGCTCAAGGACGTCGCCGAAGACATCGGGATGCACGAATCGACGATCAGCCGCGCGACCGCCAACAAGTACGCGCATACGCCGCAGGGAATCTACGAGCTGAAGTTCTTCTTTACCTCGGGAGTAAAAGGCGCCGGCGGCGAGGACGTGAGCGCCGAAACCGTCAAGGAGAAGATTCGCGCGATGGTGACGGCGGAGACTCCGCTGAGCCCGCTCTCGGACCAGGCGATCGCGGAGATGCTCCGGGTCAAGCAGATCAATATCGCACGGCGCACCGTGGCGAAGTATCGGCAGGCGATGGGCATCCCTCCGTCGGCGAATCGCAAACAGATCGGATGAAGTTTCACGCCGCGGGCGGATAATCGTGAGCAAAATCGACAAGCGGGGAAAACGGACTCGCGCCGGAAATCGAAAAGTGCGGCGGATTGCGCGAATCGCCGATGAGACCCTGACGCGCGTGACCGTAACGTTCCGCCATGTCGAGCCCACCGATGCGATTCGATTGTACGCGGAACGCAAACTCGCGCACGTCGGCAAGCTGTTGAAGCGCTCCTGCGACGCTCATCTGATTCTCTCGGTTGACAAATACCGGCAGCACGGCGAAGTTACGGTCAAATCCGGGCGTCTGTCCGTCACCGCGCAGGAAGAGACCAAGGATCTTTACTCGGTGATCGATCTGCTCGCTGACAAGGTTGGACACCAACTTAAAAAGCACCTCGAAAAATTCAAGGCGAAGAAAGTTCGATCGCTCTCGACCGGCGAGGTTCTGAGCGCCAGCGAGGAATCTTGATTCGCAAGCCTCCGCGCACTTGCCTATCGGTCAATGAAGGTCACGGATCGGAGCAATCGAACTGAACGCGACATTTCGACTTTTGACCGACTTTTGCCGACTTTTGATTTTACCGGGACGACGAGATGAAAATTACCGATATCCTGAGCCCTGACATGGTCATCGCAGACTTGAAGGGCGCCACCAAGCCGGACGTATTGAACGAACTCGCGAAAGCGCTGACCTACAAGTACAAGGAAATTTCGCTCGCCGATCTGAACGCGGTGCTGGCCGAGCGCGAGCGGCTGGGCTCGACCGCGATCGGCGACGGCATCGCCATCCCGCATGGCAAGCTGCGCGGCGTGAGCAAGATAATCGGCGCGTTTGGCCGCCACGTCCAGGGAGTCGATTTCGACTCTCTCGACGGCGGGCCATCGCAACTGTTCTTCGTGCTGGTCGCGCCCGAGGATTCTGCGAGCCTGCATCTGAAGGCATTGGCGCGGGTTTCCCGTTTGCTCAAGGAAGGTTCATTTCGAGAGCATCTGATCGCGGCGACGGACGCCGCCGAGCTATATCGACTTATCAAGGAAGAAGACGGCAAGTATTGATCCGCGGAGCGTGGGACCTCGCGCTGGCGCGGATCGCGGCATCACCTCGAAGCCTCCGATGAGCTCGCCCCAGACACCCCGTCTCATAATAGTTACCGGTGTCTCGGGTTCGGGGCGCGCGTCCGCGATGCGGGTGCTCGAGGACCTCGGCTTCTACTGCGTTGATAATCTGCCGGTTGCGCTGGCGCATAACGTCGCATTGCTTGCCGCCGGAAGCGACCCGGCGCTGAAGGGCGTCGCGCTCGGAATCGATCCGCGCGAACGCCTGTTCTTTCCGCAGTGGCCGCGATTTTTTGCGGAACTCGACGCCGCCGGAATTCATCCCGAGATAATTTTTCTCGACGCGTCGGACGACGTGCTCGCGCGCCGCTACTCCGAGAGCCGCCGGCCGCATCCCATGGCCGCAAGCGGAGCGACCGTCGCCGAGAGTATCCAGCGCGAGCGCGTGGCGCTGGCGGAGATGCGCGAGCGGGCCAATCGCGTGATCGATACGACCACGCTCACCGTTCACGAACTGCGCGAGGTGGTAACCGCGGCGGTGCTCGGCGCGGGCTCGAGCTCGCGGATGGCGATCTCGATTGTTTCGTTCGGCTACAAATATGGATTGCCGGTCGGGATGGACCTGGTGCTCGACGTGCGATTCATCCCGAATCCGTTTTTCGTTCCCGAGCTGCGGCCGCTGACCGGCCTAGACGCGGCGGTGCGCGACTACGTGCTGGCGCAGCCCGAAGCGCGCCGATTTATCGAGGAGGTCGGCAATCTTTTCGATTTTCTGATGCCGCTCTATCAGCGCGAGGGAAAGAGTTACCTGACGGTCGGTCTCGGATGCACTGGCGGACGGCATCGCGCGCCCGTGCTCGCGCGCGAGTTGATGGAACATTTGAAGCGCACAGGCTTCGAGGCGAGCGTGCGCGATCACGATATCGAGCGCTGAGCCAAGCCGCGCCGATCGGCGCGCGAGATCGCGGTTCAGTTCATGATACTGCCGCAATCGACGTTGACTGTTTGACCGGTCATTCCCGCCGAAACCTCGGTCGCGAGAAACAACGCGACGCGAGCGACTTCCTCCTCGGTCGCCATCCGGTTCATCGCAGCCTGCGACAAAAATGCTCCGCGGATCTGCTCGTACGGCTGCTTGAGCGCCTCGGCTCGCGCGCGCATAACGCGTTCGATTCGTTCACCCGCGATCGCGCCCGGGCATATGCAGTTGCAGCGGATACCGCGCTGGCCCCATTCGGCGGCTACGGTTTGGGTAAGGCCGATCATCGCCCACTTCGCCGCGGCATATGGCGAGCGCAGCGGAAAGCCGCGCCGTCCCGCACCGGACGAGATGTTGAGGATGATGCCCGAGCGCTGCTTGTCCATTACCGGCAGCACGGCGCGGGTCGCGAGCCAGGCGCCGGTCAAGTCGATATCCAGCGTCTCCTGCCATTCGGCGAGCGACATCTCGGTGATTCGTTTGGTCGGGCCGGAGATGCCGGCGTTGTTGACCAGAATATCGACGCGCCCGAAGGCCTTCATCGCCTCGTCGGCCATCTTCGCGCAGTCGGCCTCCTTCGAGACGTCGGTGCGCACAGCAATCGCGCGTGCGCCGGCTCGTTCGAGCTCCGCGCAGGTCTGCTTCATCGGATCGATGGAACGCGCGGCGACTACGATTTTCGCGCCCGCCTTTCCGTACAGGAGCGCGATCTGTTTGCCGATTCCGTAGCCGCCGCCGGTAATGATTGCGACCTTGTCTGCGAGTTCGTTCATCGAGGTGTTTCCTTTCGCGATTGCGGGTGTTGGCGCCTCGGCCGACTTTAATAGCATCGCGGTGCGCTCACAAACGCGCTCTCAAAGCCTTGTCGCGCGGCACTTGCGCCCAATATTATTGAGGGCTCATGGCCGCAGTTAAACCAATCGGTAATCCAGGAAAGCCCCGCGCCGGCGGCTCGACGCTGATGAACGTGGTGAAGATTGCGATCATCGCGATTCTGGTCGGCGGCTCCATCTGGCTCCTGATTGCGCACTCCGAATGGTTCCGCGACCCCAAGCTGGTCAAGGTCCAGGTCCTGCAATGGGGCGTATGGGGCCCGGTGGTCTTCATGCTGCTCTACGCCGTCGGGCCGTCGTTCCTGGTGCCGGGCGCGGTAATGACGATTGCGGGCGGCCTCGCGTTCGGCACCACCTGGGGATCGGTATATTCGCTTATCGGCGGGGACGCCGGCGCGCTGCTCGCGTTCGCTGCGGGAAGGTTTCTGGGCAAATCGTTCGTCGAGCAGATTGTTGGCAAGCGGTTCCAGTCGATGCTCCAGAAGATCGCGAAGCACGGTTTCCAGATAATCTTTTACCTGAGAATGGTGCCGGTGATTCCGTACAATGCGCTGAATCTGTTGGCGGGCGCGTCGCCGATCGCGTTTCGCGACTACTTCTGGGCGACCATGATCGGGATGATACCGGGGACGATCCTGTTCGCGTTCCTGGGCGACGCGTTATGGCATCCGCTGTCGCCGAAATTCCTTCTCGCGTTGTTGCTGATTGCCATCTCGGTTGGTTGCGGCGAGATCTACCGCCGCTGGTCGCGGGTCAAACTCGACGAGTAGCGATCAAGCGGCTTTCAGCCTTTTCACGCGCCGAAGGGCCGGGTTCTTTCGCGCGCGGTGAAGGTCGTACTGCTGCTGCATGTTGAGCCAACTCTCTGGCGATGAGTCGAATGCAATAGCTAGTCGCAACGCCATCGAAGGGCTGACTCCCGAATTGCCGTTGAGCAGTTCCGACAGGGCTTTGCGCGTCACGCCAAGACTCCTCGCCGCGCCAGTAACGGAAATGCCAAGCGGTTGGAGGCATAGCTCGCGGATCACTTCGCCGGGATGCGGCGGGTTGTGCATCGTCATTGCGGAACTCCTTCAATGATAATCGACGTAGTCAACGTTGAGTGCTTCGCGGTCCTCGAATCGAAAAATGACTCGCCAGTTTCCGCTTATCGACACGGACCAGAATCCCGAAAGCCGGCCTTTCAGCCGATGAAGGTCGAGACCCGGAAGTGTCATATCCTGAACTCTTACCGCCGCGTTCAAGACGCCGAGAACCAGCCGGAGTCTCTTTTTGTGCTCCGGCCTGATGCCGGCGTTGCTTCCGTTTTCGAAGAACTCGCGCAGCCCCTTATGCGCAAAACTGCGAATCACGAAAAGTCACTGTAACCCATAACGTTATAGGTTACAATACGGCGCGCGGTCCGGGCCGGAAAAGACGCACCGCGGTAACGGAATGCCGTCGCCGTTCGCAGCCTGAATCAAGCTGAAACCCTTTAGCGGTGTCGGCGTTGATGTCTGAAGCGCGATCCATTTAACTAGTCGATCCCACTCGCTCGGGCATGGATCTTCCGCGCGACGGGAATCGCATCAATGGAAGCCAAGCATCCACACAGCGCCCGGCCGGTAACGCTCGAAGATGCGAGCGTGGCGGAAATGTCAACCGTCGAGCGCCTCAAGCATGCGAGCGAGGGGCTCTTTTACGTCCAGTCAACGCACGAGAGTCGTCATACGATGCGCTCGGAGATCGACGCGCTCAGCGCGCGCGAGGCCGAGACGATCAGCGAGCATGCCAAGGAAATCGCCAAGCATTTCGGCATCTACAAACAGCGCGAGCGCAACGAAAGCGGCAAGAAGGACGGCGACTTCATTTTCATGGTGCGGG
>JBGPNU010000144.1:0-8209 GCA_041487675.1 Binatus sp. (SeqCode) | reverse complement strand
TGCGCTAGGCTACGCGGCCTTCGGGCTCGTACTCTTCGTGGCTTTTCTGTTCGCGACCTTTCCCTACACTGCGACCCTTTCGAAAGTGCTGGCGCCGATGGGTTTCGAGTTCTCGAGCGCCAGCCAAAGCATCCGCTTTCCCGTCGGCGCGGAACTGACCGACGTTCGCGTAAGCTCGATGACATCGGCTGCGGCGTATCCGGTAATCGAGTGCCCGGTCATTACGATCGCGCCGTCTATTCTCTCGCTCCTCAAATTTCAGCCCGGAGTGCGCGTGAAGGCGAGTCTCTACGACGGCGTCGCAATTGTGACGATTCGCCCGAGCGGCGGCGGCACCGCAATCAGCTATGACCTCGACGCCGTAAATATTGCACGGCAGCGATTGTTCGTGCTCCCGGGTGCTGCCGCGTCGGGAACGATGTCGGGCCACGGCGAATTGTGGCTCTCGCCCGCCGATCTCGAGACAGATACCGGCGACGGTGAAATGAGCGGCGCCGGGTTGACAATCATGTCGGCTCTCGCGAGTGCGCCGATTCGCCTCGGCAACGCGCAGGCGAAGTTCAAGCTCGATCGCGGTGCGCTGACGATCATGGAACTCAAGACCAGCGGCGGCGATTTGACGGTGGTGGCGACCGGAACGATCCAGCTTGCTCCGGACCCGGCGCATAGCACACTCGCGATTCAGTTCACGCTGGTGCCGGCGCCGGCTGCCGTGTCTCGACTAGGTATGCTGTTCGCATTACTGCCGCATCCGCCAGGCCCGGAGCCCTATCAACTGACGGGGACCCTGTTCGCACCGCGAATCAGCTAACGCGTTCCAAGTTAAGCGGGCGCCGATTTGAAGAATTGCAGGACCGCTTCCTTGTAGCGTTGATCGCCGGGAGCGCTCAGATGGTCGCGGCCTTCGAGCATGACCAACTGACTGCCCGGAATTGAATCGCTGAGCAGCTTGGGGTCGCCGACCAGCGTGTCCTTGGTTCCAATTACGATCATGGTCGGCACTCGGATCGGCTTCGCGGTCAAATCCTCCGCGGTCAGGTCAGCGCGATTCGCACCCATGCATGCCGCCAACGCCTTCAGATCGTTTCCGGTAATTTCGGCAAACTGCCGGAATTGTTTTGCGCGCTCGTCCGTGACATCGGAGGCATTCTCGGCGAGCAGCGCATCGACAATTGGCCGGCGGCTGAAAGTTGGCCGGCTGGCCGGCACTGCGCCAATCCCGCCGAGTACGACCGCCCGCAATCGCTCCGGATGCGAGCGCAACAGGCCGAGCGCGATACGTCCGCCCATCGAATAGCCCATCAACAACGTACGCCGGATTCCCAAGTGGTCCATCAGCCCGATGACGTCGTCGCCCATTGTTTCGCCCGAATATGCCTCCGGCTCGTGCGGCTTGCCGCTCTTGCCGTGTCCGCGGCAATCGAGTGCGATAACTCGATAGTGCGCCCCAAGGTGTGTGAACCAGGTCGCGCCCCAGTTGTGCTCGGCCCGCGACGCGAAGCCGTGGACCAAGATCACGGGATCGCCGCCGCCATGTTCCTCGTAATAGATCTGCACGCCCTTGGACTCGAAGTATGCCATCGATCACTCCTGGTTCACTGTGTCATTATCGAATAGCTACACAATCATTCAAAATCAACTTGCAAAATCAAACTTGGAATCGGAATTTCGCATGCCACAAGAAAACAAACTCGGACTTCAGACCTCAATCGGCGGCGGCGCGCTCGCCGCGCGGCTCGCGCTAATCCGCGAGGCCGAAGAACTCGGCTACACGTCGCTGTGGGTCGCTGAAGTCTCGGGGCCAGACGCATTCGTGAGTCTCGCCGCGCTCGCGCTGAACACCAAAAAGGCGGAACTCGCCACCGGCGTCGTACCGATTCAGATTCGCACGCCGGGCGCGATGGCGATGGGATTCCTGACGATCAACGAGCTTTCCGGCGGACGCGCGATCGCGGGACTCGGCGTGTCGAGTCCGGTGATCGTCGAGCGATGGCACGGCGCGTCGTATCGCAAGCCGGTCACCGCGATGCGCGAGTGCGTGACGATCATGCGCCAGCTATTCACCGACGGACGCTCGAAGTTCGCAGGCGAAGTGTACAAGTCGGATTTTCGTCTCGGGATGCGTGTGACTGCGCCGCGGCCGCCGAAGATTTATCTCGCGGGCCTGAACGCGCCGATGCTTCGTCTCGCCGGCGAAATTGCCGACGGAGTGCTGATGAATTACTCGCCGCCGGAAGCGATCGCGCCGATGGTGCAGCATATTCATCAGGGCGCGAAGGCCGCCGGGCGCGATACCGCGGCGGTCGATGTGGGTATCTACGTCCGCATGTGCATTACCGATGAAGAGGACAAGGCGGTCGATTCATTCCGGCGCGAGCTTGCGGGCTATGCGTTCGTGGACAGCTACACCAAGATGTTCGCGCGTTACGGGCTTGCGGCCGAGTTCGACGAGGTGCGCCGGTTGTGGAAGGAAGGGAAGCGCGACGAGGCTGCCGGGGCGATCAGCGAAGCGTCGTGCCGCAAGATAGCGGTATTCGGCAAAGCGGCGGCGGGCCGCGATTTCGTCGCGCGATTTCGCGCCGCGGGCGTCACGCATCCGGTGGTATTTCCGATCGGACCAGCCGCGACTAACGCGCGCGACTATCCGAACACGATGCGCGCGCTGGCCGGCGCATAGCAATGCTCCATCGCATCTTTTGTCGACTCATTGCGACCGCATTCACCGTCGCTTTCGTTTCGGCGACCACCGTTCATGCGTTCGCCCAGACGGGAGGCCGCGGAAAGCTCCTCTTCCGCGTACAGGTCCAGGATCGTGGGATGAAGACCGACGCGATCGAAAAAGGCAAAACTCTCGCCGACTACACCGAAGTCACACTCCCCGGCGCGCTTATCAAGCCGCCCCTAAAGCTCGCGCCGGTCGCAAAGGCGAATGCGAAATCCGACACGCCCGTTGCCGCCGCGGCCGCCGACTTCTCGGCCGAAAAGGCTGACGACGCCGATTGGATCGTGTCGATGTTCGCACCAACTGATCGCGCGGACGTCAAGTCGATGCTTGCCGACAAAGCCATGCGAGCGCGCAATCGCGGCATTTTCGCGCACAAAGATGCTCGCTACGTGCGCGGACATGCCAACTACAAGGACTATGTCCTGTTGTTGATCGTCGACGGGAAACTCGACAACTCGCCGCAAGTGCTGGCGCTCGTGAAAACTCCGGCCGGATTCCGGCGCACCAACGCGCTCTCGGCGGACGACACCTTCGACATCGTTTGGTCGGCGCTACGCTTGGGCGAAGTCAAAACAGTGAAGTAACCGGTGCGCTCCTCGGACGCTTAAGGCACTTCCGCTCCCAGTTGCAGGAACACTTGGCAGTTAGTCGCCGTAGCTGGCCGGCGCATAGCCGGCCACTGTATAGACGATCGGCGCTCAGTGGCCCGTGTAGTTCGGCTTGCGCTTCTCCATGAATGAGCGCGGCCCCTCCTTGGCGTCGTCGGACTTCATCACTTCGCGCGCGAGTTCATTCTCGATCTTGAACGCCTCTTCGTAGGGACGCCCGGAGCATCGCCGGACCGCCTCCTTGATCTTCCGCACCGCAAGCGGACCGTTTTGCGCGATCGCAGCCGCCAGTTCCTCCGCCTTTGCGATGAGTGCCGCCTGCGGCACGACATAGTTGACCAGTCCGAGGCGCCACGCTTCGTTCGCGTCGATACGATTACCGGTCAGCAAAATTTCCATCGCCTTGCAGTAGGGAATTTGTCTCTGCAGGCGCGCGAGCGACCCGGCGGCGGGAATAATCGCCCACTTCACTTCCTGGAGTCCGAAGCTCGCGTTCTCGGAGGCGACTCGCAAGTCGGTTGCCTGGATGAATTCCATCCCGCCCGCGATGCAAAATCCGTTGACCGCCGAGATTACCGGCTTGTCCATGTTGTAACCGCGCAGCAAGGCGATGTCACCGGCCTTGCGATCAGCGAGCAGCTTGCGATCCCACTCGTCTTCGGGTTTTCGCGCGCCCGTGAACAGTGGGATCAATCGTCCGAGATCGGCGCCGGCCGAGAACGCGACCTTGCCTGCGCCGGTGACGATCGTGGCGCGGATGGCGTCATCTTTATCGATCTCCTTCCACGCCGCTGCCAGGGTGACGAGCATTTCGGGATTGAGCGAGTTGTGAACTTCGGGCCGGTTGAGAGTAAGCCATGCGATGTGGTTCCGCTTTTCGAAGATTAACGCGGGCATGATGCGCTCCTTTGAGTTTGGATTTTGCTGCTTCCTTACGGCCGATCAGGTGTTATATACGACAAACTTGGCGAGCATCGCCGCCTGACAATTTCGCGGATCGGATCGACCTGGAGGTAACGATGATAGAAAAAGAAATCGAGATTCGCACCGCCGATGGGACCGCCGACGGTCTTCTTTATCAGGCCGAAGACGGCGTCCGCTACCCGGGCGTCATCCATTTGACCGACATCGGCGGCATCCGCCCATCCCATCGCGAGATGGCGCGGCGGCTTGCCGCGAAAGCCTACACCGTGCTGATACCCAACGTGTTCTATCGGACTGGGCGACCGCCGATGTTCGACTTCATTCCGAAGATGGGCGACGAGCGAACCATGAAGCGGTTTGGCGCGCTGGCCGCCCCGCTGACCCCGACTGCCATGGAGCGCGACGCCGCGAGCTATGTGGATTTCCTTGCGGCGGAAAATGTTGTGAGCGCGGGTGCGATGGGCGTCGTCGGTTACTGCTTCACCGGCGGCATGGCGATGCGCACTGCCGCGGTGAGGCCCGAGAAGATCGCCGCCGCAGCGTCATTCCACGGCGGCGGACTCTTCACCGATGCCCCAACCAGCCCGCATCTCGTCCTCGCGCGCATCAAAGCGCGGCTTTATTTCGGGCATGCGATCAACGACACCAGCATGCCGAAAGAGGCGATCGAAAAGCTCGACCGCGCGCTCGAAGCCTGGGGAGGCAAATACGAAAGCGAAGTTTACGAAGGTGCGTATCACGGCTGGACGACGTCGGACGGTCCGGTTTACAACCAGCCTCAGGCCGATCGCGCATTCGAAAAGCTGACCGAGTTGTTCGCGAGAACATTGAAGTAGCGGCGCTCATTCTCCGAATCAGAGGGCCGCATCCCGCCATTGCAGCTTTACCGGCCACTTCGCGGGCCGCTATGATTTGGCTGTTGACGGCAAACCCGGATCCTACGGAGAAGCGATGAAACCCCTGCTCTTGTCGATCATTGCGTTCTTGTGTCTCGCGACACTCACGCCCGCGTTCGCGATCGAACCGCCGCGAATCGTGCCGCGCATGAATCGAGTGCCGAAGCCTCTTGACGAAGTCTTCGCGCAGCTCAAGAGATATTTCACGGACGCGTCGATGAGTCACTTTCAACTAGTCAGTGCCGACGCGAAGACTCATACAATCGTTGCGAAACAATCGGGGATCGATAGTGCATCGTGGACCAACTGGGCGTTCTGCAAAACCGGCCCGGTGCAGATGATTTACAAGTTAGAGGACGGCACCGTGACGGTGACCGTCAAGCTGGAGAAAACCACCAAGAAATCGACGTTTGCGAGCGTGTCGGCGGATTTCCAGGGAGTTTACCGTCTCGGCGCGAACGAAAACAAAGTCGCGTGCGTGTCGAAATTCGTCCTGGAGGACAACATCCTCTCGGTCGCTGGCGCCTCGAACGCCAACTGATTCACGTGGCCAGTTGACCGCTGAATCAACAACTGTCGCAGCACCTCCGGCTCCGGACGAAATTGCGTTTCCCGAGCCGCGCCGGCTCCGCTCGCGCGACGTCTTTCGCCTCGCGGTGCGCGCGTGGCCGTTCATCCGCCCCTACCGGCGTCATCTCGTTTACCTGTTGCTCTTGATCCTGCCGACCCTGCTCGGCGGGCTCTTCGCCCTGAAGATGACGCGGATCTTCTTCGACGTAGTGGGTCACGGCGACGCGCTCACGGCGGCCGAGGCGTGGATGCTGCACGTTCCGCTCCATACGGATCGACGGACAGTGCTGATCCATGCGTGCGCCGTAACCGGGATCGCAGCGACGATCGCGATGCCGATTATCGCCTCGATTCTCGGCTACGCGGTGTGGATTTTACAGCGCATCAGCAACCTGTTCCGGGTCAATCTCTACACGCGCCTGCAGGAATTGAGCGTCCAGTTTCATTCGCAGGAGAAGATCGGCGACGCGATTTTCCGGATGTTCCAGGATTCGGCGGCGATCCCGCAGGTGATCAACGGGCTGATTATTCAACCGCTGATTTTGATTCCGGCCGCGATCGGCTCGCTCATCTATCTCACCATGTACGACTACCGGATGGCGCTGATCGCCGCGATCTTGATGCCGTCGAATTTTATTCTCGCATGGATTTTCGGCGCCGCGCTCCGGCGGGCGTTCATCGGCGAGCGTGAAGCGGCGGCGCTCGCTACGACCCGGATCGAGGAAACACTCGCATCGATAAAGGCGGTCAAAGCCTTCGGAACCGAGGCGTCCGAGGCGGAACTTTACGCGCGCGAGAACTGGAACGCATTCATTGCCGCACGGCGCGCGCGCATGATGCTTGCGGGTTATCGCGTCACCACCAACACCGTTCGCGGGCTCGCGTACGTGAGCGCGCTGTACATCGGCGCGATGGAGGTGCTGGCAGGTGGAACCGCGGGCATCGCCCATGCGGCGGTCTCGCTCGGCCTGTTCCAGGGATCGCTCGCGCTGCTCGCCAGCGTGAGCGGGCGCATGCGCAACGTGACCGACCTCTGGGGCAGCATGCAGGATGTCGTGGTCGCGATTTCCCGCGTGCTCGAGATGCTCGGTAAAACGCCGGAGCAGAGTGTCAGCAGCGGCCACAAGATTCCGCCGAACGCGGCTCAAGTGCTCAGCTTCGACAAGGTGAGCTTCGGTTACGATCCGAGAACGCCGGTGCTCGCCGACGTTAGCTTTGAGGCGCGCATCGGCGAGATCACGGCTATCGCGGGCGCGAGTGGCTCGGGCAAAAGCACGATTATCGGGCTGGTCGTGAGATTCTTCGATCCGGCGGCGGGCAGTATCCGGCTCGACGGG
Source organism: Binatus sp. (SeqCode) (assembly GCA_041487675.1). Lineage (GTDB taxonomy): Bacteria > Desulfobacterota > Binatia > Binatales > Binataceae > Binatus. The sequence goes on along the minus strand of JBGPNU010000144.1, from coordinate 1,149 downwards.
CAGCAAATCCGCGAATTCGATTTGGCCGCATGGCGCGGGATGCTGTCGGTTGCGCTGCAGGAGAATCCGCTCTTCACCGCGACGCTCGCGGACAACGTGGCATACGGGCGTCCCGACGCATCGCGGGCCGAAGTTATCCAGGCGATCGAGCGCTCGGGACTTGGCGACTTCGTGCGCGGACTCCCTGCCGGACTGGAGACGATGCTTGGTGAGAAAGGCTCGAAGCTCTCGACCGGGCAGGCGCAGCGAATCGGGCTTGCACGCGCCATCTTGCGCAACTCGCCAATTCTTCTGCTCGACGAACCGACCTCGGCGCTCGACGGTGCGACCGAAGATGCGGTGATGCGCGGTTTGCGCGAATGGGTAAACGAGGATCCGAAACGGCGGATGGCGATCATCGCGACCCATCGCCGAACCACGGCCGCGCGCGCCGATCGAATTTACCAGATTGCCGGCGGGCGTCTCGTCGCCGTAGGCGAATCCGCTTTCGACGCGGCGCCCGTGCGCGAGGTGGAGATTGCCTGACCGAGCCCCATCTCCGGGCCGCTCCGATCTCAAAGGGACGAGCCGTACGGATCTCGACGCGACGCGTCGTCGCGATGTCAACGGGACCAGCATGGCGCCGGTAGCTTCGAGCGACGACGCGCGCATCAACCTGCTTTACTCGGGCGAGCAAGCTCCGCTCGGCATTCGCGAGGCGTGGCGGCTGCTCGCCAAGAGCTGGCCGTTCATCAGCCGCCATCGGCGGCTGGTCGCAATCAAGTGTGGGCTGGTGCTCGTCTCGCTGACGTTTTTTCTGATGATGCCGTGGCCTCTCAAGATCGTAATCGACAACGTAATCGATGGCCATCCGCTGACCGGAATTCCAGCGGCGATTCTGACTCCGATAGTCGGCGCCGATCGCGCCTCGATGCTCGCGGTGGTGACGCTGTTTCTGCTCGCGGCGATGATCCTGATCGGAATGATCGGCGACAATGCACAAGGGCTCGGCACCCGTGTGGATAGCGGAGGACTGGACCAGGCGGGAGCGACGGCGGACGAAGCGAACGAGGGCGGCAGCTTGTGGAATGGTTTGTTCGGCTACCTGGAGACCCGAGTCACAATCGATTTGACGCAGCGGATGAACCAATCCGTGCGCACGGCGATCTA
>JBGPNU010000143.1:0-8223 GCA_041487675.1 Binatus sp. (SeqCode) | reverse complement strand
TCCTTCTCATCGGCGGGCAGGCGGTCGATGCGCGCGGCCAGGATCGCTTGCACGGTGGGCGGGATCTTCAGCTCGCCCAGCGCCTTGGTGAGCCTGACCGCCGCGCCGTCGCGCACCAGCGCGCCCTCATCGAGCAACACCTGCACCGTTTCTTCCATGAAGAACGGATTGCCCTCGGTCTTTTCGATGATGAGCCGCTTAAGCGGCACGAGATCTGCGCCGTCTCCCAGCAAGGATTGAAGCATCTCCTCGGCGCTCTCCTTGCCAAGAGGATCAAGTCTGAGCTGCGTGTAGTAGGTCTTGCTATTCCATTGATGCGAGTATTCGGGGCGGTAGTTCACCAGCAGCAGAAGCTTGGCCGTGCCGATCGAATCGGCGAGCAGATTGAGCAGCGCCTGGGTCTCCTCGTCGATCCAGTGCAGGTCTTCGAACACCACCATCAGCGGCTGATTCAAACTCTCGCGCAACACGATCCGTTTGATAGCGTCAAGCGTGCGCCGCTTCTTGATCTGTCCGTCCATCTGCGCCAGCGGGTCGTCACCCTCGGCGATTCCGAGCAGGGCGAATAGGTAGGGAAGCGTGTCTTCGAGCGTGCGCTCCAGCGCCAGAACCCGGCCGGTTACCTTCTCGCGCCGCGTGCGCTCGTCGTCCTCGGAGGTGATCTTGAAATAGTTCCAGAGCAGCTCAATCACCGGCAGGTAGGCCGACGCCTTACCGTGTGAGACCGAGAACGTCTCCAACACCATCCAACCCGACTGCGAAACCGCCTTGAATTCGAAAAACAACCGCGACTTGCCGGTGCCCGCTTCCGCCATCGCGGCGACGATCTGGCCGTGAGCGGCCTTCGCCCGCTCCGCCGCATGCTTCATCGCGTCCATCTCGCGCTCGCGCCCGACGAACTTCGTCAGCCCGCGCCCTGCTGCACGCTGAAGACGAGTACGCAGCGGGCCCAGTCCCGTCACCTCGTAAACGTTGACCGGCTCGCTGACGCCTTTGATCCGCGCCGGGCCCATCGCTTTCAACGCGAAGTAGCCTTCGATCAACTTGCGCACGGTCTCGCTGATCGCGATCGAGCCCGGAGCGGCGAGCGCCTGCAGTCGCGACGCGAGGCTGGTCGAGTGTCCAATCGGCGTGTACTCCGTGTGCGCCTCATCGGTCTTGATCGAGCGCACCACAACTTCGCCGGTGTTCACACCCACCCGGACCTGCAGATTGAATCCTTTCTCGGCGCGCAACTTCTCAGCATAGCGCTTCACGTCTTCCTGCATTCGGAGCGCGGCGTACAATGCTCTCTGCGGGTGATCCTCGCGCGCCACCGGCGCGCCGAAGATCGCGAAGATCCCATCGCCAGTCGATTGCACAATGTAGCCGTCGTAGCGATGCGCCGCTTCGATCATCAGCTTGATCGCCGGATCGACGATCCCGCGCGCCTCTTCGGGATCGATGTCCTCGATCAAGTCCATCGAGCCCTTGATGTCGGCGAACAGCGCGGTGACCGTCTTGCGCTCCCCGTCGGTCGCCTCCTGAGAGCTGCTCTCGGGAGCAACCCGTATCGCCGCTCCCGCCGTCACGGTGGAGCGAGCAGGCGAGGGTGATACGATAAGCGGGTCTCCGCATTCTCCGCAAAACTTCTCGCCGGGCTCATTGGATGCGCCACAGCGCGCACACTTGGCCGCCATCGGCGCGCCGCATTGCGCACAAAATTTGCGCCCTTCCCGGTTATCAGCTCCGCATTTGGTGCAGCGCATCTTTCCCCCTGCGCGGGTATTCCAGTATATGCACAGCGCCGCATGGAGCGCGCGCTCGGGAGGATCCAGTGCGGGGATCGGGAGTTAGCCGATTGACTGAGAAACGCGACGGACTAGTAGAACCACTTGTTTTTTTCCCATCGGAAAATCTCGGTGGTGTGAGTATCGCTGATCGCCTTGGGCGCGGCGCTGCGCGCCTCTTCCTTGCTCTTGCCGACGAGGTAGTAGATGAACTCCTCGTACCAGAGCTTGCCGATCGAGTAACCGTCTTTCGACTGATGCGACTCGCATCCGGCTATCTTGCCGTAGCCGGTATAAGTGGCGGTCTCGAACCCCTGTTTCAGACTGAAGTTCAGCTTGGCGACGTTGTTCAGCTCCCGTTCGTGCAGATCTTGCTCCCAGTGCTTGCAGAAATCCGGGAACTGCGCGGCAGCTTGCTTGAACTCGCGATTGCGCTTGATGCGCTCGGGAGTGAGTTTCTGGACTATCGACTTCACACGCTGCTCGAGGCTTTTCTTCGCGGGTGGAGACGCGTCGCCCCCCGACGCGCTTGCACTTTGCGATCCTGGGATCGCCGCCTGTACGTCAGGGGCCGCAACCGCCGGCTCCGCAACTGAAACCTGCGACCGGCCACGCGCCGGCAACGCGAGGATCACTGCTGAGATCGCCAGCACGCCGACGATAGCTCCGCTGCCCTTTGTTCGTATGGTCGTCATAGCGATGTTTTCAATATCAGAAATGCGCCCTGCCGTCAGCATGTTCATAAATACGCCTCCGAGGCGAACTGAACGTTAGGCGAATCAAAGCGAAAAAAAGACGGCCGCAGCCCCCTGATTGGGACTGCGGCCGCTTTTTCATATCCAGATTGTACTCGACTTACTGCGCGGGTACCAGTTCGACGCGTCGATTCTGGGCGCGGCCCTCGGCCGTGTCATTGGTCGCGACGAAGTCGGACTTGCCGTATCCGTGCGGAATTAATCGGCTTGCCGGGATACCCGCATTCACCAGGTAATCCACGACGGCATTCGAACGCCGATCGGACAGTCTGAGGTTGTACTCAACTTTGCCGATCGCGTCGCAGTAGCCATTCACGCTAACCGTGACGTTCGGATTGGCCTTCAGCGTGGCCGCGGCTTCATCCAGAACGGCGGCGTCACCCGGCCGGATCTTCGACTTGTTGAAGTCGAAATGTACCCCGCGCAGGATCAACTTCACCGGTGCCGGCGGCGGCGGTGGAGGAGGCGGCGGTGGCGGTGGCGGAGGTGGCGGCGGCGGTGGAGGTGGTGGCGGCTGGATCAGCGGATCGCAGATCAAATGGCCGACCACGCCGCCGATCAATGCGCCGGCGACTGCGCCGCCTACGCCACTGTAAACTTTTGCGCTCTTGGCCGTTTCAGTATGGCCGCGAACGTTATCCGCGATTACGATACCCGAGGCGGCGCCGATTCCTGCGCCCAGCAGGGCTCCGCCTATCGCGCAACCGTCCCACGTGCGCGGCTTCTCTACCCAGGCGCAACCGCCCAAGCTGGCCGCCATCAGCGCTGCGCATGCCAGGCCCGCGATCGACCTTACTAGTTTTGACTTCAAGCTCATGAACTCCTCCTCACCCAAGTGCGTGTCTGCGCGTACCCGATCCCCTGAGTCGCCCCCGAACATCAATGGTGGCCGGAATAACCTACGATCCCCACCCGTTTGACGGGGAAATATAGTTATATTCGTAACAAGAATGCAACACGTCAGGACCCGAAAGTGCGAGATTTTTTAGCCCCCGCCGTCCATCTTTCCGCATCCGGCGAGCGTCCCTGTGGATAAGTAGCGGTGAAATACCCCCCGGCCCCGCGCCAATCTCCCCCACATTCAGGTGCTGGACGCCCATCGGAGGCTCATCCCGAGCTCATTCAATGAGCGTCCAGCACCACGCCTCAGGCCCGTTCAGTTGTTGCCCTGATTGCCAGGGCCGCCCTGATTGCGACCATGCTTTGCCTGCTTCTGCTGGTCCTTCGATGCTTCGTGCTGAGCATGCTGCTGATCCTTGTACGCTTCGTGCTGAGCATGCTCTTGGTCCTTCCACGCGTCGTGTTGCTGACGCTTGAACCAATCGGGATGGCGCCGCTCGACCCAGTCGCGATGATTTTCGTTCCACCAGCCACGGTCGTGCCAGACGTGAGCGTCGTCGAAATCGCCGTCCGCGGCGCGCCAATCCGGATGATTCTCGGCCCATTCGGGATGGTGCCGATACATCCAGGTGCGATCGTTTTCATGCCACCAGTTGGCATCGCGCCATTGATGATTACTATCGTAGTCGCCCCATCCGCCCGGGCCGCCGGCGCCCATCCTCGGCCCGCGCGCTATTTTCTGCCAGACGTTGGGATGGTTCTGGAGGAACTGCCGGAGCTCCGGATGCTCGTTACGGAACCGACGGTCGTAAACCAGCTCCGGATCGGAAGCCAGCCGGTTCTTCAAGTTCGGATGCTCGTTTAGAAACTTGTTGAAGCGTTCACTGTAATAGAGCGGCCCGCGCGAGCGCATCCCGTTCCAGACGGTGGGATTATTGCGGATGTATTCCTGTAGTTCGGGATGTTGCGCTCGCCAATCGGGGTCATAGATCTGATACGGATTCTCCTGGAGCTGGTTGCCGGCATTCGGATGACCCGACAGCCATTGCTGAAACTCGTTGCCCCAGGGCGATTGCGCCATCGACTTCGACGGCGCCGCCATCGCGAGCAACAGGATCGCGACGGCTCCTACAGTTCTGAGGTGCTTCATGGATAATTACCTCCTGACGTTTGATCGGCGTGCCGGTTCCAGAGAAAACACGGCAGTCTTCCTCGATCTTGATGGCGGAGTTCGTTCAGATTTTCCCGCGCGTCCCGCCGGACCTTCCGCGGCAAACATTACGGAGCAACCGACATGCCATCGGTCTCCAGTACCCTATTCTAGCAAATTGACAGGGTCCGCGCCGGTTTCCTCATTTCGGATGTGCCGAGAAATCCGCATGGTTACCCAAAAGGTATCCCGGCCCGGCTATTTTGGGTTAGTCGTCGATTGCGCGCCGCCACCTTACGACGCGTTAAGGGTTCGGACCCAAATCAAAACCCTGCTAAACTAATCCGTTCATCATGCTCTCACTCGCGCGCGGCAAAGAGGGAAGTTTCAAACTGGTATCGGGCTACCGGCCCGAAGGCGACCAGCCCGCCGCCATCGATTCGATCGTCCGCAATCTCAAGGAGCGCGTGCCGCATCAGGTGCTGCTCGGCGTCACCGGCTCGGGCAAGACCTTCACGATGGCCAATGTGATCGCGCAGGTGAACCGGCCGTCGCTCGTGATGGCGCCGAACAAGACCCTGGCCGCGCAGCTCTACAACGAGTTCAAAAGCCTGTTTCCCGAAAATGCGGTCCGCTACTTCGTCTCCTATTACGACTACTACCAGCCCGAAGCGTACCTGCCCTCGACCGATACGTTTATCGAGAAAGACGCGAGCATCAACGACGAGATCGACAAGCTGCGCCATTCCGCGACCAAGGCGCTGCTCGAGCGCAACGACGTGCTGATCGTGGCGTCGGTCTCCTGCATCTACGGCCTCGGCGAGCCCGAGGTGTATTTCGAGATGCTGGTGTTTCTCGACGAAGGGCAGACCATGGATCGCGATCGGATGCTGCGCAAGCTGGTCGATATCCACTACCAGCGCAATGATTACGACTTTCATCGCGGCACTTTCCGCGTCCGCGGCGACACGGTCGAGGTTTTCCCCGCCTACGAAGAACAGCGCGCGGTCCGAATCGAGTTCTTCGGCGATACGGTCGAGGCGCTCTACGAAATCGATCCGTTGCGCGGCCGAGTTATCCGCAAGCTGCAGAGCGTGGCGATTTATCCGGCTTCGCACTACGTGACCACCGCCGACCGGATGGAAATCGCGGTCACCGATATCCGCGCCGAACTCAAGGAGCGGCTCGAGTTTTACCGCACGGAAAATCGCCTGCTCGAAGCGCAACGCCTCGAGCAGCGCACCATGTACGACCTCGAGCTGCTGGCCGAGATGGGCTTCTGTCCTGGAATCGAGAACTACTCGCGCCATCTGACCGGACGTTCACCCGGGCAGGCGCCGCCCACACTGCTCGACTACTTCCCGAAAAATGCGCTGTACTTTGTCGACGAAAGCCACGTGACGGTTCCGCAGATCGGCGGGATGTATCGCGGCGACCGCTCCCGCAAACAGATGCTGGTCGATTACGGCTTCCGGCTGCCGTCTGCGCTCGACAACCGGCCGCTCAACTTCGAGGAATGGGAATCGCACGTCGTGTCGGCGATATACGTGTCGGCCACCCCCGGCGATTATGAGCTCGCGAAGTCGGCCGGGCTGGTCGTCGAGCAGTTGATTCGTCCGACCGGGCTCATCGATCCGGAGATCGAAGTGCGCAAGGCCGGCACCCAGGTGGACGATCTGCTCGAGGAAATCCACAAGCGCGTCGAGGTCAACGAACGCGTGCTGGTGACCTGTCTCACCAAGAAGATGGCCGAGGATTTGACCGACTACTATCACGACCTCGGCGTCCGGGTCCGCTACCTGCATTCCGATATCGAAACTATCGAGCGGGTCGAGATCATCCGCAGCCTGCGCAAGGGCGAATTCGACGTGCTGGTCGGAATTAACCTGCTGCGCGAGGGTCTCGATCTCCCCGAAGTTTCGCTGGTCGCGATTCTCGACGCCGACAAGGAAGGCTTCCTGCGCTCGGCGCGCTCGCTGGTTCAGACTACCGGGCGCGCGGCGCGTCATATCAACGGCCGCGTCATCATGTACGCTGACGTGGTCACCAAATCGATGCGCCAGGCGATCGACGAGACTTATCGGCGCCGCGCCAAGCAGGTCGTGTATAACGAGCAGCACGGCATCACGCCCACGTCGATCACCAAGGCGATCGACGCCTCGCTGGTCGAGATGTACTCGCCGGAATGGGCGGTCGTGCCGGAAATCGGCGATGACACGCCGGGCACCGAAGAGTTTATTCCGGCGCATGAGTTGTCGGATAGAATCACGACGCTGCGGCAGGAGATGATGGAAGCGGCGGAGAATCTGGACTACGAGCGTGCCGCGGATCTGCGCGATCGGATCAAGAAGCTCGAGCGCAAGGCATTCGGGATGGACGAGCGGCGCGCACCTGCGCAGCCCTCCGCGCCTCCCGGTTCAGCGCATCAGCACGCGAGCGAAGCGGCGCGCGGCCGTCACGAAGGCCACAAGATTAGGGACGTCAGCGAGAAGGGCATCCCGGTCAAGACGCGCGGACGGCGCGGTGCGGGCGCCGCGACCGGCGCCGCCGCCGGCGCATCGAGGGTGAAGTCTCCCCTGAAGCAGGGCAAGCTGAAGCTGATCCCGGACCGCCCCGACTAGCGCACGCGATTTTTCCGTCGCCCTCCTGCTGCCGCTGGCGGGAATCGTCCAGTGAGAAAGAAAACTTACGTAACGCTTCGCTTGACAGTATGTCGCATTTCGTGTTACACATCGAGCCGTGATCGTCAGCTTCCGGCATAAGGGCCTGAGGGAGCTTTTTGAAAAACGCAGAAGTCGCCACATTGCCCACGATTTACATGCCCGCTGCGTCCGACGCCTCGACGCGCTCGATAGCGGCTCCAATCTTCAGGTTCTGAATCTGCCCGGGTTCGATCTTCATCCATTGCACACCAAACCCCAGCGGCACAGCATCCACGTTAACGGGCCATGGTGTCTCACTTTCGAGTGGGAAGAAGGCAACGCGAAAAGAGTAGACTTGGAACAGTATCACTAATTTTGGAACGTTAGGTACAAACGATATGGGCAGCGAATATTTTGTTGACCGGGAAGCGATTATCCGTGCACCAACTCACCCAGGCGTGTTCTTTGCGGAGGACATTCTGCCCGCGCTGGGCCGGCGCACCATCGTTGAGATTGCGGCGTTGCTCGGTGTCAGCAGGCAAACGCTGCACCGGGTGATGAGCGGCGCCACCGCTATCAGTCCGGATCTGGCAGTACGTTTGGGTAAGCTTTGCGGCAACGGTCCCGAACTGTGGCTGAATATGCAGGCCCGTTACGACGGTTGGGAAGCGAGGCAGCGCCTTGGAAAAAAGCTCGCTAAGATTCCGACCTTGACCTGATTCAAGTAACGCGGACCGCCGCATTGCCCCGGCGACAACGTCGCAGGCTGGGAGAGCTAACCGCTATTTCGCCCGCTCCCGGAGTGCGCGCGCCGCTCCGGCGAAGAAATTCCTCGCGATGAACGATTGCTCGCCTGCCGCCATCGCCTCCAGGATCTCCGCATTCAGAACCGCCGCGTCCTTGTCCGACGAATCCGCGTTCAGCGCGATCTCCGCGATCGCAAGCGCGCGCCTGAGTTGACCCTCGTCCTTCAGCGCTCGCGCCTTCGCGACGATGGCGTCGCGGCCGCATAGCGCGACGAGGTCGCCGCCGTGTTCCTTGCGCGTCGCCGGAAACATCTGCGACGG
>JBGPNU010000142.1:0-8263 GCA_041487675.1 Binatus sp. (SeqCode) | reverse complement strand
TCCTTCTCTGAGTGTGCGCGCGGAGCACACCACCTTCGCGCCTTCCTTCGCGAACAGCTCTGCGATTGCCTTGCCGATTCCGCGGCTCGCGCCGGTTACGATTGCCACTTTGCCCTGTAGCTTGCCCATTTCCAGATCTCCATTCGTGATGCAGGTCACCCTTCGTGATAAAAGACCCGCGTGATTTTGCGATCTCGTCGCGGCCCCCATTTCTTATAGTCGTATCGATACGCACTCGGCCACCACAATCATGGCGAAGAAAGATATGCAGGCAGGTAGTTTCCGACGCGGGCGCTGACTGTTATTCTCTCAAGGGACTGCTCTCTGGATTTATTTTACTGGACTTTTTACTGGATTTCGCAACGTGCATCCCTTCGACATCGCACTCTCACTGATAATCGCCGCCGGCGCCGGTACGGGCCTGGTTTTTATTGGGGTTCTGATTCAATGGAGCCTGCGTAAGGCGCGTCCGTCGGTTATGCGGATCGAGACGGCTGAGACCGGGTCGGCCTTATCGCAACCCGCAACCGAGTTGGCCCAAGATGCTCGTGAAGCCGCCGAGCCGGCCGCCAATCTCGAAGCGGCCGGCGAACTCGCGCCCGTGCTCGAAGCGCCGAGAGCGCCAGTTAGAATTGGGCTCGGGCTCCGCAAGACCCGTGAAAACTTTCTCGCCCGAATCAGAGCGGCACTGACTGGCAGCGCGAAGATAGACGAGATTTACGAGGGACTCGAAGAAGCACTGATCGCCGCCGACGTTGGGGTCGAGGCGAGCATGAAGATCGCGTCGGCGGTGCGCATGAAGCTCGGCAATGACAATCGTCCCGACGCAATTCGCGACGCGCTCAAGGCGGAGATCGCCGCGATTCTGACGAGAGCGGATCGCGTGCCTGCCGACCCGGGCGACGCGCCGCTGGTAATCATGCTGGTCGGAGTCAACGGCGCCGGCAAAACCACGACGCTTGCGAAACTCGCGGCGCGTCTCAAGGTGGAGCGGGGCAGCGTGATCGTGGCGGCGGCGGATACCTTTCGCGCGGCCGCAATCGAGCAGCTTGAAGTATGGTGCGATCGCGCGGGCGCCGAGGTGATCAAACAATCGCAAGGCGCCGACCCTGCGGCAGTGGCCTTCGACGCGGTCAAGGCCGCGGTCGCACGCAAAGCCGGCGCGCTGTTAATCGACACCGCGGGGCGCTTGCAGACCAAGGTCAATCTGATGGAGGAGTTGAAGAAGATCGCGCGGGTCGTCGGGCGCGAGCTTCCGGGCGCGCCGCATGAGACCTGGCTCGTGCTGGACGCGAATACCGGTCAGAATGCACTCAGCCAGGCGAAGATTTTTGGCGACGCGGTCCCGCTTACGGGTGTGGTGCTGGCAAAGCTGGACAGCACGGCGAAGGGCGGGGTGGTGGTCGGCATCGCGGAGCGCCTCAAGATTCCGGTGCGATTCGTCGGGCTGGGTGAGGAGCTTGGGGATTTGCGGGAGTTCGACGGGAAGGAATTTGTTGAGGCGCTGTTTGCAAGTGACGACGCAGGAGAGCAGAGTGCCAGCGGCTCTTATGCAGCTTGACAGGGCAGATTATCCAAAATTAAATCAAAGGTAGAAATTCTCTCTCATGGCGACAGATGTCTTAAAGCAGCTAGACGAGCGAATTCAGGCTTCGGTGGCGCGAATCCAGCAATTGCGCAAGGAAAACGAACAAATCGCTCAGAAACTCGCGGAAACCGAAAAACGATATGCTGAAGCGGCTTCACAGTTGAAACAGTTGAGCAGTGAGCGCCAACAGCATGAGAACGAGCGTAACGACGTTCGGAGCAGGATCGAAAAAATTCTTTCCCGCTTTGAAGGGATCGACCTTGGTTGAAGTGAAGGGCGTCAGCGTCCAAATCATGGGCCAAAGCCTGGTCGTCGCCAGCGATGCCGGCGATGAGTGGGTCAGGTCCGTGGCCGAGACCGTGGACGAGAAGATCAAGGATATCCGCGCCGGGACCCAGACGGTCAATTCCGTGAATCTGGCAATCCTGGCGGCGTTAAATTTCGCCGACGAACTCGAGCGCCTCCGGCATGAGCATCAGGAGCTGGTGGATCGAATCGCGGCGATGAATAAACGGCTGTCCGCGGCTATCGACGGCGAGTGACTATGAGTAGTCTTCCTGTGAGCGCGAGGCATCCGAGAGGTGACCGGTTTCAGACGGGGGCGGGAATTTTGGATCTCGAAAGTGGCCTGAACGCGGTGCTTACCATCATGAGGCCCGTGCGATATTTTTCAACCGCAACGAAGGCGAACGGCCGCGAGCAAACTCTGACCCAAAGCTTCGCGGATACAGGCCGGCTGTCAGCCGGTTCGAGAGCGACCAGCGCGCGCATCGGCGCGCGTCTAATGAGCAGTTGATCCCGCTCCCGCCATGGCGACGACTGTGGCGGACGAAAAGAAAAATTTACGCGCTGTCATGAGCGACAGCCGCGAGGCACTCTCCCATGAATGCGCCGCCGCGTGGTCGGAAATCGTTCAGCGACGATTGATCGAGAGCGAATTCTACCGCGCCGCGTCCGCGATCGTTCTCTACGCCGCCAAGGGCAACGAAGTTTCCACCGACAATATTCTGGCCGAGTCACTACGCGCCGGCCGTGCGGTCTTCTATCCGCGGGTCGATGCGGCCGCGGGCACGATCGTTGCCCGGCGCGTTCGCGATCGCGCCGAGCTTCACCGCGGCGCCTACGGAATCCTCGAGCCGCCGGAGTCGGCCGACGCGCTCGAGGCGGCAAGGTTCAGACAAATCGTCGTATGCGTTCCCGGCGTGGCTTTCGGACTCGAAGGCCAGCGCCTTGGTCGTGGCGGTGGCTATTATGATCGTTTCATCGGCCGATTGGACGATGGCGCGATCAGCGTAGGACTCGCCTATTCGTTCCAGCTGATCGATCGAATCCCGGAAACCGGGCTCGATCGGCGGCTCAACTTCATCTTGACCGAATCCGCCGTCCATCGGGCCTGCGATGCGCCACTGCTGGCTCGCCAGACGCGGACTAAGGAGGTAAACCCGGGTGGCTTTAATCACCGCGATCCTGGGATTCATAGTTGGTGGCGCGGTCTTTTTCATTTGGGGGATAACGAAACAGCGCAAGGACGCCGTTAACCTGGAGGCCGCGAATGCTGAGGCCGAAGAAACAACCAAACAGGCTCGAACTCGTAGCGAGCTGTTAGTCAAAGAGGCCGAACTCAAGGCCAAGGATCTAATCGTCGGCGCACGCGCCGATGCCGAACGCGAGATGCGCGATCGCACGCGCGAGATAGCTGCGATCGAACAGAAGCTCGAAGCGCGCGAGGAGACTTTCGAAAAGCGTCAGGAGGCATTCGAACGGCGCGAGGCCGATCTTAACCGCCGCGATCAAAGTCTGCGCTCGCGTGAGAAAAGTCTCACCGAAAAAGAGGAACAGCATCAGGCGCTGATCGACGAAGCACGCACCAAGCTCGAGGCCGTTGCCGGGCTGACCCGCGAGGAAGCCAAGCGCTCGCTGATGGACGAAATGATCGGCCAGGCGCGCACCGACGCGTCCAAGCATATCCGTATCGTCGAAGAAGAAGCCCGCGAGGAGGCCGACCGCCGCGCCAAACGAGTCGTCGCGATCGCGATCGAGCGGCTGGCCGGCGAGTTCGTCGCCGAGCGCACCGTCTCGGTCCTCGCGCTGCCCAACGACGAGATGAAGGGACGGATCATCGGACGGGAGGGCCGCAACATCCGCGCGATCGAGGCTGCCACCGGCGTCGATATTATTATCGACGATACTCCCGAAGCGGTGGTTATCTCATGCCACAATCCGATCCGCCGCGAGATCGCGCGGGTTGCCCTTGAGCAGCTCATCTCGGACGGCAGGATTCATCCGGGACGTATCGAGGAAGTCGTGCGCAAGGCCGAGCAGCAGGTCGAGGAATCGATCCGCGAGGCCGGACAGCGCGCGATTATCGAAGTCGGCGTTCACGGAATCCATCCCGAACTGGTCAAGCTGCTCGGGATGCTCAAGTACCGCTACAGCTACGCGCAGAATGTGCTGATGCATTCAATCGAAGCGGCGTTCATATGCGGAGCGATGGCCGCCGAGCTCGGACTCAACGAGAAGCAAGCGCGGCGCGCGGCGCTGCTGCATGATATCGGCAAGGCGCTCACTCATGAAGTCGAGGGATCGCACGCTCTAATCGGCGGCGAGATCGCGCGCAAGTACGGCGAGTCGGCGAAAATAGTCAACGCGATCGCCGCGCATCATGAGGAAGTCAAAGCCGAGACGATCCTCGCGCCTCTGGTCGATGCCGCCGATGCGCTCTCGGGCGCGCGTCCGGGGGCCCGGCGCGAGGTGCTGGAGAGCTACGTCAAGCGCCTCGAAGACCTCGAGACGATCGCGAAGTCGTTCAAGGGCGTCGAGAAATGTTTCGCGGTGCAGGCCGGGCGTGAGATGCGCGTGATCGTCGAGCCGAGCCAGGTGTCGGACGAGGACACCTCGATCCTCGCGCGGGAAGTGGCGCGCAAAATCGAAGCCGACATGACCTACCCCGGACAAATCCGGGTCACCGTCATCCGGGAAACGCGCGCGACCGAACTCGCGAAGTAACTGTCGCGCAATCGCTGCGAAGGCCCGATCGCGAATGCGGTCGGGCCTTCGTGCTTTACCGCTGAGCGAGGCTGAAGGTATTATCGCTCGCGATGCCCACGACGCGCGAAGTTCTCGAGGCTACGATCGCCCTGGAAAAACAGAGCATGGCGCTGTACGCGCGCTTCGCGAAGTTATTCGCGAACGACACTGCGCTGTATGATTTCTGGTTCGGGATGGCGCGTGACGAGGCCCGTCACGTCGGCGCGCTCGATCTGGTGACCACGGTGCTCGACCAGGAAGGGATGCTCGACAAGGCGAGTCCCATCTCGCTCGAAGACGCGACGATCATTCGGCTGCGCGGGTTGCTCGAGAAATCGCGGCGCGATGCGGCCCCCGGGATCACGCTCGAACGCGCACTCCGGATTGCGCTCGAAGTCGAGGAGACCGAACTCGAAGATCTCGTGTCCGATCTGCTCAAGGCGCTTCAGTCGCCCGACGAATACGAGCGATGCCTGCGCCTGCTGGTCCACGACCTCGGCGAACTCAGCTACATGATCGAACGTCATTCCCAGGATCCGGCGCTGCTCTCGCGATGCGACGCGCTGGTGAATCGGCACGCCGAAACGCTGCGCCATACCGCGATCAAATAGCGCGCGGCGCTGGCGGTTTCTCGCGCGCAACTCGGGGCCGAGGTGGCGCGGGCGATGGCCGTTGGTTATATTTCAGGGCTGCGCTGAGGAGTGGCCAAATTGGTAAGGCACCTGACTCTGGATCAGGCGATTGCAGGTTCGAGTCCTGCCTCCTCAGCCACCGAGTCTCCGGCCGCAGCGCGCGGCGACGGTCCCATCGTCTAGTGGTTAGGACACCGGCCTCTCACGTCGGGAACGCGGGTTCGACTCCCGCTGGGATCACCAACAAAAGTCAAAGGTTCGACCGCTCTTAGCCCGGCACTGGACGCTCTCCCTCGGGGAAAAGCTATCCACGCTGATCGCGGAAGCCGAACGCACACGCTGGTATAGACTGCTGGAGGCGAGGCGCGGAGCCGCTGGGTGAAGGCACTTTCACAAATTCGGATGCGGCCGCGCCAATCCCGCCGCGTTGTAGAATAGCATCCTCGCAATTGCGCGCCATCTGGAGGAATCGCATGCCCGATTCTGTGGTCAGCGTCTTTCGTCTCTCGAATTATCGGCGTCTTCGCGCGCCAGCGTTCAACGTGGAGTATCGTGAGCGCGACAGCGATGTTGTAGTGATGGGTCGTCTAGGAGCATTCAGGCCTCGATAATGCCGATCCTCTATTTCCTGCCGTGGTGTCGCTTGAGTGAACGTCTGGACGTGAATCCTGTATCGTTTATTCCGTTCAATAGAAATTTTCCGCCGAGTGATTTTGATGACGCGACCGCGAGGCTGATTAGAAGTATCTCGGAAGATTTCATAGCAATTGACGGGGAACCCGTGTCTGAATTCACGGTACTGTCGCTCGAAAATACATGCTTAAGAGAGGATTTCGACGCCTCAGGGCCCGTGTTTGCGGAATTTGTAGACCTCATCCGTCTAGCCAGTCTTTCAGCACGCGACTACTTCTTCGGCAGGGCGGACCCGTACAGCAACTCGACGTGCTTTGCGCTCTATAGTCGGCGAGTTGATGACGCTGGCAAATCATGGTCGCCAACGTTATTGAGAAAGGACGGCATCCCGATTTTTCTGGCGGGCGTCGCCATGCGAGTGCACGTCCCAATCGAAGCCGCCACGATTCCGCGCCCTTCGATGAACGTTGAACTGTTGACGGCTCTCGCCGCTCGAAGACGGAAGGCAGTCGATTTCCCCGCTGAGTGGGCTGCATGGCAGGAAGCGATTTATTGTTTTGACCAGGCGAATACAGACGCTGAAGTCGTTGATCGTCATATGGAGTGGGTCTTAACGTCCGGCGCGATAGAGCGGGTTCTGCTTGCTCAATCTAAAGCCGACGATGCGGCTGAGCGTTTTGGTTGTGCACTTAGCGCGATTGAACCTGTGATCTACTTTGATACGAGGGTGCTCCGGGACTGGTGCTATGAGTTTTATCGTCTCCGGGGGGATTTCGCGCATGCCAAAATAAGATCCCAACAGCCGCGGACTTGGGTCGATTCGCTACACAATGTCTTCGGCGCAATCGCCTTTCCGCTATTGATCAAGGCACTTTTGGCGAAAACTGGGGAGTACTCCCTTTCCCCGGTCGATCACAGCGAAATTGCGGCCTTTGCACGTATGTTGCTCGATACGCGGCGTGCGAGTGGACCCACCAGGAGCTGGCGCGAATATGTGAGTGAGCAAGGCTTGATGCTTGCTACGAGAATGATCTCCGGAAAGCGAATTCTGTGAGATGTTGCGACTCCCGCTGGGATCACCAACTATTTTTTCTTCGGGTTTCACCAAGTGGTCATCGGCATTACCGCTGTCTCTTGCCGGCTGGCCCGCGGTGATCGACCAGTTTGACTCCGACGTTGTTTCGTTTCAGTTTGGCTACGCTTTTATCCTCGTGCTCGGTGCAATAGTTTCTGATCGAGGCGCGGCCATCCGAATACGAAATCACTGCGACCGCTCTCGCGACCTGATCGCAGGAACGGATTTCACAGGTTTCGTCGAAATCGCCTTTCATCCGGGCAAGCTTCCAGAGGTCAATCTTTGCCACACTATCCACACTGCACTTGGCGACCGCGCTTCCTATCTCCACCGGTTCAAGCGCCACTGGCGCGGAGCGACGATGGCAGCGGCTCGTCTTGCTCCTGTCGCATTCATTTCATCCACGCAGCGGCGCAAAGAGCCGTCGCCAATACAGGGGGAGCAAGAACCTTGCCCTGAAACGGCAGGAGGATACGCGCGACGCGGCTATGACGGATGCCTATCGTAACCGCGAAATCAGAGCGCGTTGTCTCAGAATCGTACAACCCATGTGCCGTCGCAGGGACTGACGTGGTCCCATCGAGGGACGCCGTCGCGCGTCCGGGCTAACGGCTGCCGTGCAGAGGCCGGATAGCGGTCATCAAAGGCGGCAAAAATGTGGCGCGAGGCCGCGCCGGAATGAAGCGCGAATTGAGAATCGCGTCGGAGATTTCCTTGGTATCTTCTCGCGAGAGCGGAGGAACATTTGACCAGGAATTTTGTGCTCTAGGTATTTGGTCCGGCAAGCGATTCGATTTCAGCAATCAGAAGTGGAATTGCGCGGCGCAGGTTGCGCCGGTAGATGCTTGCGAAGATTCCGCCCAAGATCGCTATCCGCCAGCCCGATGCGTCGACCGTGAACCGTACTCCAGTCTGACTTGGCGCAATCTCTGAAAAGACGTGGTCGTAGTAGATTTGGGCTCCCAGTAGTGACCCGCGCCATTTCCAATGACATGGCGGCGCGAACTCAGTCATCTTGAAAGTCGCGGTCATTCCATTAGTGAGGCGGACCGTCGCCTGGGTGTCGATGGAAAGCGGACCTGCCGGAGTCCCGACCACCGATTTGATGTGCCTCGCCCAGGTCGGCCAGTTCTCGATCTGTGCGAGATGATCCCAGGCGAGGCTCAGCGGCGCCGCGACTTCAAAACTCTCATCAATCAGCCGTTTCAATGCTGCGTCACGCTGTATCGCCCAAGCCGCCAGAACCTCGCGCATTCAGGTTTCATAGCGCACGCGCGCAGGCGCCTTCTTTCGTCGCGCCGGGCTGGA
>JBGPNU010000141.1:0-8276 GCA_041487675.1 Binatus sp. (SeqCode) | reverse complement strand
GTCCATCCGGTTCACGAAGGTTACGGCGTTCGCGTCGCGGCTGTAATCGGTCGCGAAGCCGAGATCCGCGAGACCGAAGTTCATCTTCAGACTATTGATTTGCACCGATGAGACGGTGTGATAGCGCCCGCTCTCGATCTCATTCAGCGCGATACCATCGCCAGCCGGTTTCAGCGCCGCGTTGAACGGAGTGAGCCGGCCGTTTTGTACCATCAGCGTCATGCGGATATGGCCGTGGTCGAAGCCGGTCCGGGTCCAATAATTTCCGTGCGAGTCCGAAAGCGCGGAATTTTCGGTCAGCGCCGGCTTGAGCTTGCGATAGAAATCGTAAAGCCTCGGATATTTCTTGAGCGCGAGCTCACGGACCTCGGCGTCGATATTGAACAGCACGACCGGTCCCGCCGCGGAATTGAATTCGTCAAGCACATTGTCGAATTTGAAATATTCGTCGAATTTCGCCGCCAGGTGAGGCATCTGGCGATGGAACCTGTCCAGCGCCGCTTTATCGTGGCGGTTGAAGCCGCCAGGCGTATTGTCCCATGGAGGTTTCAGGTCGCCGTAAGTCTCGCGGAGGATTGCCGCGACCGCGTCGACCAGCGCACCGACTCCGTACGTATCGACCATCAACTCACCGGCGAGCGTTCCCGTCACGCTCGATATGTTGGTCGGAGTCGATCCCGGCGCCGGCTTCAGGGCGAAAACTCCCGAAAAACGCGCCGGCTCCTCCGGACTGCGGTACTCGCTCGCCAGCGTGTAGAGATAATCCGCGCCGCGCGGCTCGCCGGCGACGCTTATCTGATGAGTTCCGTCAGGCTTATCGCTCCACGGGACCTCGGGTTTCGAGTAGAGAGCGGCGGCGCGGATCAGCGTCGATTGCCGTGGCGGAAGTTCATCGACGACTTTCTGCAGCGACGGACCGAGCGCCGGATGAAACGAAAGCTTGCGCTGAAAAGCGAGTTGCCGGTCCATGATCGCAATTGCTCGCGCGGCACGCGCGGGTCCCGGCGGCGCGAGTTCTACGATCGGCGCGAACAGGGTCTGGTCTTCCGGGGCGAAGCCGGCGGCGGGCGCCCGCGCCGATTCTCGCGTCTGCCGGCTGAGCGATAGCTTCGATCCTCGCGATACCGTTCGCGCCATGTCGGTGGGCGGTCCGGCGGCGCTGGCAATCGCGCCGATCGTGATTAGAATTGCTGCTAACGCGGCGACTTTAAGGGTCAAAAGAGACCAAATCGATCGGCGTGATTGGAGAATTGTCTGAGATCGGTTGCGATGATATCCTCTGCCGGAAGAGGCCGACGAGTTCGAGACGTAAAAATGAAACCTGGAATCCATCCCGAATACCGCCGCTGCATCGTAACCTGCGCTTGCGGCAACACCTTTGAAACGCGCTCGACTCTGAAAGAGCTTCATGTCGAGGTTTGCTCGAAATGCCATCCCTTTTACACCGGCACCCAGCGCCTCGTCGATACCGCCGGCCGGGTCGAGCGGTTCAACCGCAAATACGGCATCAAGAAGCCGGGTGACGCAACCGCTGACAAGACTGCGGATAAGACTGCCACGAAGTAGCATTGCAACTCCCGCCGCCTGCGGTGCACGATGCATCCGGGTGCGCGGGGGAAAATATATCGGCACGGCCAATTTCGGCCGCGCCGTTTTTGTTTCAACTCAACTCCTGATGCGGGGCTGCGATGCTGGATAAGGCAAGCGCGATCGAAGAGCGAGTCGCCGAGCTCGAGCGGAGGCTCAGCGATCCGGCGACGCTCGGCAATCAGCGCGAATACGCAAGACTCGCGAAGGAACGCTCGCAGCTCTCCGAGGCCGCTCAATGCGCGCGCGAGTACATCCGGATTGCCGAAGAGATCGCCGGCCACAAAGCGATTCTCGACGGCGACGACGCCGATTTGCGCGAACTCGCCAAGGCCGAACTGCCGGCGCTGCAAAAAAGTCTGTCGGCGGTCGAAGAGAAGCTGAAGGAGCTCCTGACTCCGCGCGATCCCAACGACGAGAAGAACGTAATCCTCGAAATCCGCGCCGGCGCCGGCGGCGAGGAGGCGTCGTTGTTCGCCGGCGATCTGTACCGGATGTACACGCGCTACGCCGAACGCCATGGATGGAAGATCGAGGCGCTGAGTCTCAGCGACACCGGGCTTGGTGGAATCAAGGAAGTCATCGCGCTGGTCACCGGACGCGGCGCCTACTCGCGCCTCAAGTACGAAGGCGGAGTGCATCGCGTGCAGCGGGTGCCTGAAACCGAAGGCTCGGGCCGCATCCACACTTCCGCCGTGACCGTCGCGGTGATGCCCGAGGCCGATGACGTCGAGGTCAATATCAACGAGGCCAAGGATCTGCGCATCGACGTGATGCGCGCATCCGGGCCGGGTGGGCAGAGCGTCAACACCACCGACTCCGCCGTGCGCATCACGCATATCCCGAGCGGGATGGTGATAATCTGCCGCGACGAAAAATCGCAGCATAAAAATAAGGCGCGTGCGCTCAAAATCCTGCGCGCCCGGCTGCTCGAAGCCGCGCAGGAGGAGCAGCAGGCGAAAATCGCCGAGACCCGGCGCTCGATGGTCGGCACGGGTGATCGCTCGGAACGCATCCGCACCTATAATTTTCCGCAGTCGCGCGTGACCGATCATCGCGTCAACGTAACCATCCATCAGCTCGACAATTTTCTCGACGGCGCAATTGATCCCGTAATCGACGCGCTCGCGGCTTACGACCGGGAGCAGGCGCTCAGAGCATAGTGCCGTCATGACTCAGGGCACGACCGATGGGATGACGGGACGGCGGCGCGGATTCGACGCGATCGACCGGGCCGCGCGCAGACTGGCCGCGTCGGGAGTCGAATCGGCGTGGCTCGATGCCGAGCTCCTGATGGCGGCGGCGGCCGGTGTCACCCGCGCCGAGATCCTCTCGGGCGGAGCGGTGCTGTCGAGTGAAACACTCGCGCGATTCGACGCGATGCTCGCGCGCCGAACGAAACGCGAGCCGCTCGCCTACATAGTCGGTCACAAGGAATTTTATTCGCTCGATTTCGAGGTCAGCCCCGCGGTGCTGATTCCGCGGCCGGAGACTGAACTTGCGGTTACGGCCGCGCTCGAAGCAATCGAGCTAGTGCGCGATCCACGCGTACTCGATATTGGCACGGGCTCCGGCGCGATCGCGATCGCGATCGCCGCCAATGCTCCCGCTGCTCGCGTCACTGCCACGGACATTTCTCCTCGCGCGCTCGCCCTCGCGGCGCGCAATGCGGTCCGGCACCGGGTTGCCGACCGCGTCTCATTTCGCCGCGCCGATCGCTTCGAAGTGCTTGACGCCGAGCCGCCGCTCGGACGTTTCGACCTGATCGTCTCGAATCCGCCGTATATCGACGACGGCGCGCTCGCCGGTCTGGAACCCGAAGTTCGCGGCTACGAACCGCACGTGGCGTTGGCTGCGGGTTCGGATAGTTTGAATTTCTTTCGCGCAATCGCATCAGGCGCGCGCGTTCACCTTGGAGGCGGTGGCGAGCTGATCGTTGAAGTCGGCGCGGGCCAGGCCGCCGCGGTAGCGCAGATTTTCGATCGCGCGGGATTGCGAGTCGTCTCTGTGCTAGACGATCTCGCAGGTCTTCCGCGGGTCGTGCGCGCGCGAGAGGGTGGCGGGTAATTCGAATGGATAAAATGATGATTCAAGGCGGCGCGCGGCTCCGCGGCGCCGTGTCGATCAGCGGCAGCAAGAATGCCGCATTGCCTATTATGATGGCGTCGCTCCTGACCGCCGAGCCGATCAAACTGACCAACGTCCCACGCCTTCGCGATGTGAAGACCGCGATGGATTTGCTCATCCAGTTGGGTGTCGAGGCGCGCTGGATCGACGACCATGCAGTCGAGCTTCGCGCCGCCAACGTCACCTCGCACGAAGCGTCGTACGAACTGGTCAAGACCATGCGCGCCTCATTCGTCGTGCTGGGGCCTTTGCTGGCGCGGACCGGACGCGCGCGGGTCTCGACTCCCGGCGGATGTGCTATTGGCGCGCGCCCGGTGAACCTGCATATCTCGGGAATCCGCGCGCTCGGCAGCAAGATCCAATTTCGTCATGGCTACGTCGAGGCTCACGCCGAAAAACTCGTTGGCGGCCGAATCTGGCTGGATTCCCCGTCGGTCGGCGCCACCGAGAATATCCTGATGGCCGCGGTGACTGCGCGCGGACGCACTCTTATCGAAAACTCGGCGCGCGAGCCCGAAGTCCAGGATCTGGCGCGAATGCTTACCAGGATGGGTGCGAAAATTACCGGCGCCGGCACTCACGTGATCGAAATCGAGGGAGTCGAGCGCCTGCACGGCGCCGAGCATGCGGTAATCTCCGATCGGATCGAGGCGGGCTCAATGATGGCCGCGGCGGCGATCACCGGCGGCGACGTGACGATTTCAAACGCCCCGGTCGAGCACCTCGAAGCGGTTGTAATCAAGCTGCGCGAGGCCGGCGTCACGGTCGAGTCCAAGGGCGGCACGATCCGCGTCGCGCGCACCGGCAAACTGCTACCGGTCGAACTGCGCACGCTGCCGTACCCCGGCTTCCCGACCGATCTTCAAGCCCAGATGATGGCGCTGCTGACGCAAGCCGAGGGTACCTCGGTAATTACCGAAACGATTTTCGAAAACCGATTCATGCACGCCCAGGAACTCGCGCGGATGGGCGCCGATATCGTCATGAAGGGCCCCACCGCCGTGGTGCGCGGACCGTCGAAGCTCGGCGGCGCGCCCGTGATGGCGACCGATCTGCGCGCGAGCATGGGGCTGATTATCGCCGGCCTCGCCGCCGAAAACACTACCGAGCTCCGCCGCGTCTATCATCTCGATCGCGGCTACGAGGCGCTCGACGCCAAGCTCTCGCAGCTTGGGGCGCGAATCGAGCGGGTGCAAGATAATTCCAAATAACGACAATTCCAAATGAACGACAATTTGAAATAACGACAATTCAAAAAGCAACTTAAGAAGATAGTTCGCCAGCATGAGGCCGCGCGTTCTCAAGTCCCGAACTCCCGAGTTCAAAAAGTTCCTGGCCGCGATTCTGGCGCGCCGGGGCGGCGATAATGACGCTCTAGATAGCGCCGTCGCGAAGATTATCGCCGAGGTGCGAAAGCGCGGCGACCGCGCGTTGATCGACTTTACGAAAAGGTTCGACCGCGTGAAGCTGACCCGGGCCACTCTTCGCGTGACATCTGCCGAACGCCGGTCGGCGCTGAGTCATATCTCGGGTGACGATCGCCGCGCGCTCGAACTCGCCGCGCGCCGGATAGCGGACTTTCACCGGCGCACGATGGAGAAATCGTTCGTCTATCGAGACAGTGTCGGGATGCGTCTCGGCCAGATGGTGCGGCCGCTCCGCCGGGTCGGGATCTATGTGCCCGGCGGTCTCGGAGCGTATCCGTCGTCGGTGCTGATGAATGCGATTCCCGCCAAGGTCGCCGGCGTCGCCGAAATCGTGATGGTCTCGCCGCCGTCGGCCGAAGGTGAGCGGCCGGCGGTGTTGGCGGCTGCGGAAATCGCGGGCGTGGACGAGTTCTACCGGGTTGGCGGCGCGCAGGCGGTCGCCGCGCTCGCATACGGCACCGACACAATTGCGCCGGTTGATAAAATCGTCGGCCCCGGCAACGCATTCGTGCAAGCGGCGAAGCGAATGGTCTATGGCGTTACCGATATCGACAAGATGGCCGGGCCGAGCGAGGTCCTGGTGATTGCCGACGACAGCGCGAATGCGGAGTGGATTGCGGCCGACTTGATCGCCCAGGCCGAGCACGGTTCCGGCGACGAGGCCGCCATCCTGCTCACTCCATCGTCGAAAATCGCGGCGGATGTTGCCGACGCGGTGGAACGCGCATTGAAAAGCCTTCCGCGCGCCCGCCAGGTCGAAAGCGCGCTGCGAAAGCGCGGCGCGATGGTCGTTGTTCAGGATCTGAACGAGGCCTTCGATCTGGCCAATGCGATCGCGCCGGAGCATCTCGAGCTCGCCGTTCGCGATCCTTCGCGATGGCTCCCGCGGGTCAAGGCCGCCGGCGCGGTATTTCTCGGCGCGCTCACGCCCGCGCCGCTGGGCGACTATCTTGCCGGTCCGAACCATGTGCTGCCTACCGGAGGCGCGGCGCGGTTCGCCTCGCCGCTGGGTGCATACGATTTTCTCAAGCGAACCAGTATAATCGAGGCGTCAACGGGCGCTCTCGCGATGCTGGGGCCGGCGGTTGCTCATCTTGCGCGGATGGAAGGATTCGAAGGTCATGCGCGCGCGATGGAACTGAGAACTGGGGTGGGAGATGGCAAGGCAAAGGCGGCAAGCAGGAATCGACGTGCAAAATAGTCGCAAGACCGGATCTCGGAAAAAGACCGGCGCTCGGGGAGTCGCATCGGCAGTCGCCAATTCTCCGCGCCGGGTTGCCGCCGTCGAGCGCAAGACGCGTGAGACTTCGGTGAGGATCGAACTCAAACTCGACGGCTCGGGGCGCGGCGAGGCCAGAACCGGGGTTCCGTTCCTCGATCATATGCTCGAAAGCTTCGCCCGCCACGGATTCTTCGATCTTATCGTCGAGGCCAAGGGCGATTTGCATATCGATGACCATCACACGGTCGAAGATGTCGGAATCGTGCTCGGACGCGCCTTTCGCCAGGCGCTCGGCGACCGCTCGGGAATCAAGCGCTTCGGCGAGGCATCGGTACCGCTGGACGAGGCGGTCTGCACCGCAATTGTCGATATCGGCGGGCGTTCGTACCTCGGCTACAACGTGCAGATTAGCCAGGAGCGAGTCGGCAATTTTCAGACCGAGCTGGTTCACGACTTTATGAAGGCGCTGACCGATGAAGTCGGGATGAACCTGCATCTTAATCTGGTCAGCGGCCGCAATCCGCATCACATTATCGAGGCCACCTTCAAAGCGCTGGCGCGCGCGATGGATCAAGCGACCGCGCCGGAGCTGCGGCTGACGGGCGTGCTATCGACCAAGGGCACGCTAACCTAGCGGCAACGCTGTTGAGCTCGGGCGAGTGTTCGAGAGTTTCACCGTCATCCCGTCGATCGACCTGAAAGACGGCCGGGTCGTGCGCCTTCTCTATGGCGACATGAACCGCGTCACCGTCTATGATGCCAGCCCGCCCGCAGCCGCACGGCGCTTCGAAGAGGATGGTGCCACGCTCATCCATATCGTGGACCTCGACGGTGCGATTGCCGGTGAACCGCGAAACCTCGATGCGGTAGCCGGGATTCGCGCGGCGATCCGATGCGCCATCGATGTGAGCGGCGGGCTTCGCACCATCGAGACTATTCGCAAAGTCGTGGCGGCGGGCGCGGATCGGATCTCGATAGGGTCGGCTGCGTTTCTGGATCCGGATTTGCTGACGAGGGCATGCCGCGAGTTCCCGGGCCGGGTCTTCGGATCGATCGACGTCCGCGAAGGCCGGCTTGCGATTAGGGGGTGGGTCGAGACCAGCAGGCTGACTGTGGCCGAGGCGGCGGAGCGTTTCCGGAGGGCGGGCGTCGCAGCCGCGATTGTCACCGATATCGCTCGCGACGGCGCGCAGTCCGGTATCGACGCACTCCGAATGGCCGAAATCGCCGCCGCTGCGCGGCTACCGGTGATTGCCTCGGGCGGAGTGTCGAGCCTGGACGACATTCGCACCCTTGCGGCCCGCTTTGGCGATGGAGTCGTGGGAGTGGTCGTCGGCAGGGCGCTGTACGAAGGCAATTTCAGCCTTCGCGACGCCATCGCCGGCGCTCGCTGATAAGAACTCGCGTTCCGTTTGGTAGTATCCCGATCTGCTGCCAGTCGCGATAGCATCTTTACGCTTCTCTATTCACTCTTTCCGGCTCTATTGCCTTTCTAATCAAGAACCCGGGCCGACTGGTCCGTCGAGTCGTCTTGAAGCCCTCTATCCGAGTTAATGCCTATTACATGATGGTTAAACGAAACTACAGGAGCACTATTACACTTGACATAGGCAGGACGTATGTAGAGAATACGGGAACTGGATATAGACATGTATTTCAAGTTGCAAACCAGTTTAACCTATTAGAAGCAAGTATCGGTAAACCCCTGGTTGTCTATTTGACTATTTTTTATACTAGTTAGTAGGTATTCCAGTCACAATGACTAGTTTTTCTACAATTTGTAAAGGCGCTGGCGGAGCGGGGGATGGGTACTGCGCGGGTTTCGCTGCGAATTGCGATGCCTGCGAATCAAGAAACGATTGGCGGACCGGGCGCGTGAGCGCGCGCGGGGACGCCGAATCAAGGGAGTAGAT
>JBGPNU010000140.1:0-8292 GCA_041487675.1 Binatus sp. (SeqCode) | reverse complement strand
GTCGTACAGCGATCGGGTCGTGATGGGCGATACGCTTGACCTGACGATGGCGGCGCTATTCATGAACCAGCAGCCGCCCGCGCCGACAATCGCCAAGGCGGTCGTGACCGAGCCGGCGCCGCAGTCGCTCGCGCAAAACGCCCCGAAGGCGGACATGAATAGCGCGGCGCAACATTATAATCGCGCACTGGCGGCGATACGGGCGGGAGACTGGTCCGAGTTTGGCGCCGAGATGAAGAAACTCGGCGACGAGCTATCGAGGCCGTCGGATTCCGCACGTCCATGACAGAAAGAGTTTCTCTCGCAACAAATTGTTCTCTGCGTAACTAGACGCGCTCCGGATCTGCTCGCGCTCCCCTCACTCGTGCTTCAGGATGACAGAGGAAAACGGCTGTTCTGAAAACGTTAAAAGGGGAACGGGTTGGCAGACGCTCTGAAAAAACGCAATCAACTGGCGGTTGTCTCTGCGCGAGCGACACCGCGTCAAACGTCTTTCAGCGATCAGATCGCCGCTGTCGCCGCGCTTGGCGCGAGCGCAGTCCCGGGCGGGCGATGCGCGATCGCATGGAGCAGTGGAGGCGCGGAGCGCGTCGTGCTCGCGCCGGCGAACGATTCGCGATGGGACGAGATGGTTGTCGGATTGCTCGCAGCGCTCGACAATCGGCTCAGCGACGCGGCCGCGTCATCATCTTCAGTTGATTCCTCTGCTTCGATTCAAAAAGTTGCGCTGTCCGCGCGCGAGATGGACGCGATCATGCAGGCCGGAAAAGTTCAGGATGCATCCGTTCAGATTGCCGCATCGGCGTTTACCGACGGGGCGATTCGCGTAGCGACGAGTGTTCGCGCAGCGACGATTGAAAGAGTGCGAATCGTGCTGGTCGGCGAGGCACAAGACGGGCAACCACGGCCAGCGGGCGAACTTGAAGCATTGCTTGAACTTATAGCGCATGCCGTTTTCGCCGATATTGCGCTCGGCAACGCAAGTGCGTCGATGGAATTCTGGCGAACCTACGGCCGCGACCGCAGCCGGGACGCGAGCGCCGCAAAGAGAGACCTCAGTCGCGAACGCGGCGCGGCGCATGACCTCGACGCGGCGGTCGGAGCCTTGCGCCGGTCACCGCCGAAAGAGCGACTCGCGCGCCTCGGCGAAATAGTCGCGGCGCATTCCGGCTTCAACGAATGGATCGTGGCGACTCTGGAAGAGGGCGGATTCAAAGTTGCGGCGGCGTGCCCAAGTTTGCAGGTTTCTGAGTTGGAGCGAGCTCGGATTGCGCTCGAAGAAAGC
This sequence comes from Binatus sp. (SeqCode), assembly GCA_041487675.1. GTDB lineage: Bacteria > Desulfobacterota > Binatia > Binatales > Binataceae > Binatus. Next base: position 7,007 of record JBGPNU010000140.1, on the reverse strand, counting down.
TTCGATCGCCAGGCGGTGATTGCTCGTTCGCGCGCCGACTTCGCGGACACGTCTGCCGGGGACGCCAACTGCCTTTCATATGTGTGCATCCCATTCGACGCCGGCGCGGTGGCGCTCGCGTCGCGCGAGGGTGGGGATCCAGTGGCGCGTGCGAATGCGGAGGCAATCGTCGCGCGGCTCGGTCCAATCGTGACGAATTGGGTGATGGAACGGCAGGCGGCAAGCCGAAGTCGATTAGTCCGCCAGCTCGCGCTCAGGATGTTCACCGCGATCGACGAAGAACGCGCGAGGATTGCGCGCGACCTGCACGACGATCAGGCGCAGCTGCTCGCGGCGGCGAAGATCGCGCTTGAAGGCGGACGCGAAGAAGCGCGCGGAATATTCAAACAGGTCGAAAACGAGTTGCGGCGCAAGACGCGCGAACTTCGTCCGGCGACGCTTGGCCGCGCGACGCTCGATGAAGCAATCGAGCGCGAGTTTCGCCGCCTCGCGGACGCCGGAATCAACGCGACGCTCGTTCATGCAGGCGCGACCCACGAAAACGAAATCTCGCGTCCCGTGCAGCAACTATGCTTCCAGGTAGTGCGCGAGGCGCTCTCCAACGTGATTCGGCACGCGCGCGCGAAATCTCTTGAGGTGATCGTCGAGCGTACGAATTCGGCTGCGCGAATCTCGGTTAGCGACGACGGCCGCGGTATCGATTCGCCGGGCAACGGCGAGGGGACCGGTCTCGCTGGTGTGCGGGAGCGCTTGGAACTGATGGGTGGGAGCCTGACGGTCAAGTCGCGAGCCGGGCGCACGACTATTCTGGCGGAAATTCCGGAGCCCGTGGCCGAGATTCCGGAGCCCTCGTGATGGAAGGTCAGGCTCGAATACGGGTGCTGCTCGCCGATGACCATCGGATCCTGCGCGAGGCGCTGCGGATGGTGCTCGCATCGGAATGCGACGTGGTCGGGGAAGCATCGAATGGCGAACAAGCCGTCGCACTCGCCGCGCAACTGAAACCGCAGGTCGTGGTGATGGATGTCGGGATGCCTGGAATAGGCGGGCTCGCCGCGGCGCATCGAATCAGCAAAGACGTGCCGGCGTGCAAAGTGCTCGTGCTGAGCCAATACGACGACGAGGAATACGTTCTTGAAGCGCTGACCGAGGCGGGCGCCGCCGGCTACGTGGTGAAGACCGACGCCGCCGCGGAATTGCTCAGCGCGGTGCGCGCGGTTCACTCCGGGCGGCGTTATCTCAGCCCCTCGATTGCGCCAATCGTGCTCGCGCAGCTTCGCAACTCGGGTCGCGCCGACTCATCCGCGCCGCCACGGTTGACCCGGCGCGAGCGCGAGGTGCTGAAGCTGATCGGCGAGGGCGCGACGACCAAGGAAGTAGCGCAACGCCTCGGCATCAGCGCCAAGACCGCGCAGGTGCATCGCGAGAACGTCAAGCAAAAGCTCGATCTGCACTCGACGGCGGCAATGGTCCGCTACGCAATCAAGCACAAGCTGATTCGGATCGATTAGCAGACAGAAAAGACGCGGACTTCAGATACCGAAACCATGCGCCGGGGGCGATGCGTGAGGTTTCGGTATCTGCTGGCCCGTGCTGAACGATCGTTCTGGAGTCTTTGACTGAGCCGTGTTAGTAGTTGCTCAGCGGCCGGTTCGGGGCACGGCCAGAGGAGGCGAGGCTATGCAGCGCACAGGCGTCCACCATCTGGGGCTTGCGACTCTCGATCTCGATCGCACGATCGAATTCTACACCACCAAAATGGGCTGGACGGTTGCGTGGTGCGACATCATCGAGCCGGCCGAGGGCGGCAAGATCAAACACGTGTTCTTGAATACCGGCGACGGCAGCATGGTCGCATTCATGTGCCCGGAGAAGGTGCCGGGGATTCCCACCGAGTGGGCGACCGACATCAACAGTGCGCAGGGGCTGCCGGGCGCGTTCTACCATTTCGCGTTCCATTGCGACGACGTGAAAGCGCTCGAAGCGCGGCGCGATGAACTGGTAAGCCGCGGCGTCGAGGTCACCCCGGTGGTCGATCACGAATGGTGCCGCTCGATTTACTTCCGCGATCCCAACGGCCTGCTGCTCGAATATTGCGCGACGGTCCGCGAGTTCAACGATGCCGATAAAGAGATGAAGCATCACGATCAGCCGGGTCCGATGGTCACCGATCCGGCCGACGCGAAGAAAGTCTTCAAGATGCTGATGGGTGCGCGGCCCGCCAAGGACAACGGCGGCCGCACGCCGGTGTGAACGAGGATTTGCCGATGGCGGAAATGGGACTTTTCGAGGCAATTTACTCGGCGCGCGCGATCCGGCGATTCAAGCCCGATCCCGTTCCCGACGACGTGATCACCAAGGTTCTCGACGCGGCGATTCGCGCGCCGTCGGGAAGCAACGAGCAGAGTTGGGAATTCGTGGTCGTGAAAGATGCGGCGCAACGCAAGAAGATCGGCGACGTGTATCGCAAGGGCGGCGGAATCCTGATGGCCCTGTATGCGAATCGGATCAAGCCGCCGCATATGAGCGAAGAGACTTACAACAAGCTGGTGGCGTCGGCGACCTATCTGATCGATCACATGGCCGAGGCGCCGGTGCTGCTGATCGCGTGCCTGAAGCAGACTCCGCCGGCCGGTCCGCCGCCGCAGTTTCCTCCCGACGCACTCGCCGGATTGAGGAACATGCCGCGGATGAGTGGCTCGAGTATTTATCCGGCGGTGCAGAATATCATCCTGGCCTGCCGCGGTTTCGGGCTTGGCACGGTGCTCACGACGATTCACGTGTTCTTCGAAGACGAAGTGAAGGCGATTTTAGGCCTGCCACCGGAAGTGCATACCTACGCGCTGATGCCGATCGGATATCCACGCGGGAAATTCGGACCGATCAAGCGCCGGCCAGTCAGCGAGGTCGCGTACCTGGACAAATACAGCACGCACTGGAAGGGTTGAGCAGGGCGCATCGCGGAGTCGCAGCCGGCATCTGAAATAATCATCTGAAGAACTGGGGCGTCCGGATCAACCGGGCGCTTTTTTTTCGTATCAATGCGCTTCCGCGCGAAGATCCTCGGTCACTTTTCCCGCCAGGTGCTTGACCCGGTCGTGCTGCGATAGCAATGACGCGAGCACGGCGGCGTCGGCCTTGCCGCCAAGCCGGTACGCGTCGGCGTCGTGCGCGAAGCGTTCGTAGGCGTTGAGCATCGCCACGAAATCGCGATGCGACGCGCGCGACGATTCGCGCGGCGTCGATGACGAGTACGCGTTGGCCTTGTTGAATGCGTAGTAAAACTCGCCCATCTCCTCTGACGAGAGTTGGCGATCGTCAAGCTTGAAATCGGTGCGGCAGTAGTCGGCGAGTTTGTCTGACAGGTCCGAGAGCAGCGCCACGTTGGCCGCCATCGTGCGCCGGTAGTCGGATGAATAGCATGCGGCCGCCACCAGGCTGGCAAGCGCGAGAAAAAAGACGGGCCGGCAATGGCCGGCCCGGAAAAATGATTTCAACAAAGTACGATCGATCCGCTTCAACCGAGATTCTGTTTGAAGAACGCGATGGTCTTGCTCCACGCTTCTTTGGAGTGAACCGGATGGAACGACGGGCGATCGTCGCACATGAAGCCGTGGTCGGCATCGGGATAGAAGACCACCTCGGCCGGCTTGCCCGCCTTCTTGAGCGCGTCGCGAAACTCGTCAACTTCGGTGATGGGGATGAACGCATCCTTGCCGCCGAAGAATGCGAGCACCGGGGCCTTAAGACCCTCGACGTATTCGATCGGCGCCTTTGCGCCCGGCTGGCGCGACTTCACCATCCCACCCCCATAGTAAGGCGCGGTGGCTCTGACGGCGGAATTGCGGCATGCAGCCAGAAAAGCCACCCGTCCGCCCATGCAGAATCCGACCGTGCCGAACGAGGGCTTAACCTCGTTCCGCGCTTTCAAGTAATCGATCGCGGCGCCCATGTCGGCGACGATCTGATCGTCTTTGACCGAACCCATCAGGCGGAACGCGCCGGGCAAATCGTTGTAGCCGACGACGCTGTTGGGCTGGCGAAAATAGAGATTTGGCGCGATCGCGACGAATCCTTCGGATGCGAACTGGTTGGTGATGCGTCTGATTTGATCGTTGAGGCCGAACGCTTCCATCACCACCACCAGCGCCGGATACGGACCGCCGGACGCGGGGCGGGCGAGATGCGCGGGCATTTTCTCGTCACCGGTTTGAACGACTACTTCATTCGAGACGACTTCCATAAATTGAGACCTCCGTTGCCAAAGATTCGCGCCCGCTTCGCGGGCAGGTTGCGGTCCCGGATTGATTTTCGTCAGCGCCGGAAAGAAGTTTGCCGCGCGCAAATGCCGTCCGCCGATAGATTCCAAGTGATCCGTCGATCCTTGTCGCATACAACGCGGTCTGGCTCAAGTACAAAAATCCCGCTTCGCGCGGCTTATTAGAAAGATTCAATCCTTGCGCGACGGCGTCTCGCGCCGACCTGCCGCGCGCCGGTAGTATAGCCGCGGCCGGAACGCCGTCATCGGCCGGCACCTGATGATCCCGCTTCGCGATAGCTCGGCGCCGCGCCGCCTGACTCCAGTCAACACGATTCTGGTCGCCGCCAACATCGCGGTGTTCATCTACGAACTCTCACTCGGCGCGCGAGTCGGGAACTTCGTCGGTAGATTCGCGATGGTGCCGGCGACGGTGACGGATACGCTGTCGATGCATCCGCTCGCCTGGCCGGAGTCGATGGCGCATCGGAGCCATGCATTCGGCGCCTCGCTTGGGCCGGCGATGACAATCCTCACCTCGATGTTTCTCCACGGCGGCGTGTGGCACGTCGCGGGCAACATGCTCTACCTGTTTATCTTCGGCGCGGCGGTCGAGTATCGAATGGGTGCACCGCGATACGCCGCGTTCTATTTCGCGTCGGGAATTGCGGCGGCGCTCGCGACGGTGTGGATCGCGCCCGAGTCGCGCATTCCCGTAATCGGCGCGAGCGGCGCAATCGCCGGCGTGTTGGGCGCCTACTTCATCCTCTATCCGCGCGGGCGAATCCTGACGATTCTGCCGATTTTTATCTTTATCCAGTTCATAGAGATTCCCGCCGTGATCTTTCTGCTCCTGTGGTTCGCGGTGCAGCTCTACGCGGGAATCGCGGTCGGCAAGGATGGTGCGTCGATGGGCGGAGTCGCGTGGTGGGCGCACGTGGGCGGGTTCCTGTTCGGAATCGCGCTCGGCCCGATCCTCGCGAAGAGCCGTCCGACTTGGCGACGCGGTCGAATAAAGATAAGTTGATGCTATAAACTGCCGTATAGCATCCAATTTTGATTCCGGATCTAGTTGTTATTAAGTAGTCAATATCGTGTTGATAAGCGCGGCAAAATCCGCGAAGATTACCCAGAGTTGTCGATAACTTGCTTGACGACAATCTGACCGGACTGTGGATTTCCGTTGCGTTAAGAAACAGAAACACCCTCGCTGCGAGTCTTCTTCGCCGCGCTCATTCCTGTGGAAAGAGGACTGACAACCTCTTGAATACCTGTTGGTCCGCTGTGAGTTGGACAAGAATTCGCGGCGTGAGCTAGGCAGTCGTTACGCGCTCAGCTAGTAAGGGGGCCTGAAAAATTTGGGAGGATGATGTGGCGGGAGCGGCAGATGATATTCTGAGGCGAGTTCCACCCCAGAACTTAGAGGCGGAACAGTCGGTTCTTGGCGCAATTTTGCTCCAGAACGATGCGATCAATCACGCGGTCGAGATTCTGAGCGCTGAAGACTTCTACCGGGAATCCCATCGAAAGATCTTTCAATCGATGGTCGAGCTCACAGACCGCGGTGATCCAGTCGATGCGATCACGCTGACCGATATCCTTCGCAACAAGCAGGTTCTGGAGGTGGTCGGTGGTCCCGCGTACATAGCCGAACTCGCATTTGTCGTGCCGACTGCGCAGAACGTGCCTTACTACGCACGAATCGTGCGCGAGAAGTCCGTGCTGCGCAGCCTCGCGTCGATTGCCACAGATATCGCCAGCAGTGCCTACGGCATGCCGAACGATGTAGAGGCCTTCTTGGATCAGGCCGAGCACTCTATTTTTGAGATAGCTGAACGGCGAATCAGACCTTCGTTCCACTCGATGAAGGATTTGACGAAAGATTCGCTGGGCATCCTCGAGCGGATGTACCAAAACCGCGATTTGATCACCGGCGTGCCAAGCGGGTTCATCGATCTCGATCGTATTACGGCGGGCTTTCAGCCATCGGACCTGGTTATTATCGCCGCTCGGCCTAGCATGGGCAAAACGGCGCTCGCGATGAACATTGCGTCTTACGCGGCGATGGACGTGGACCCGCCGGTGGGAGTCGCTTTTTTTTCGCTGGAAATGTCGAAGGAGCAACTTGCGCTGCGCATGTTGTGCTCGGAGGCGCGTGTGGACAGCGCGCGTGCGCGGTCCGGGTATCTAGGTGAGAAGGACTTTCCGAAGCTGGCGAGGGCCGCGGCACGGCTGTCGGAAGCGAGTATCTATGTTGATGACAATTCGAACACCACAGCGCTCACGCTCAAAGCCAAATGCCGTCGCTTAAAGCGCGAGCGTGCCAAGAACCTGGGCCTGATAATCGTCGACTATCTTCAGTTGATGGGTTCTGCGAAGCCCGGCGAAAATCGTGAAAAAGAAATCGCGGAAATCTCGCGCTCGCTCAAATCTCTGGCGAAAGAACTCCAGATCCCGGTGATCGCGCTCTCGCAGCTGAACCGGCAAGTCGAGTCGCGCGAGAATCGGCGTCCGATGCTGGCGGATCTGCGCGAATCGGGCGCTATCGAGCAGGACGCCGACGTCATTATGTTCATCTATCGCGAGGAAATGTACAAAGGAAAAGAGAGCAAGGAGCCCGGCGTCGCCGAAGTGATCATCGCCAAGCAGCGCAACGGGCCGACGGACACGGCCAAGCTGACCTACATCAATCACTACACGCGATTCGAGAATCACACGCCGGACACCGGAGTGTTCGAAGATACCGGCG
>JBGPNU010000139.1:0-8362 GCA_041487675.1 Binatus sp. (SeqCode) | reverse complement strand
GACTTCGTGGACCTATTGCCGCAAGGCGGTCGATGAATTCCGCCGCGAACGTGGGATCGAGGAGCCGCTGGTCCGAGTCGACTCGAAGTGCCATTTCTGGCGCAAAATTCGGCACGCAACGAAGCAGCCGCCCGCCTAGGAGCTGCGCTCAGGCATGCGGAGCCGAAATTTCTTGTACGACCTGCCGACTCAGGTCGGGACGCGTCGCCTTGTGTGCGCGAGTTTGACAACAATCTCGTAACATGGCTAAAAACTATAAGTTTGTGGTGAAGACAGTGAGACATTGAGGCTCTAGGGCGAATATAGGAGACCGCTGCACGAAGGCTTGGGATGCTGGAACGACGCCGGCGGTCCATTGCGCATGTTGAATCCACAAAATAGCAGGGAAGTCGCGGAGCGAATTGCCGACGCAATTTGTATTTTCGTCGGCTACCTGTTGGCCACGGAAATCGCACTCGCGATGCACTGGGGCAGGATTCAGGTATTCCCCCACGGCGGAGCTTCCGAAGCGCAATCGCAGTATTCGGCCCTTTTAATCCTCGCGATCCTGTCCTGGCTGACGCTGACCGCATACACGGAAACCTATCGACCCCACCGGACGGAACGCCTGAATTTCCTTGCTCGCGGGTTGATACGCACGTTGCTGACCTGGGCGCTGGTGACGATCGCGGCGGTCTTTGCACTGAAATTTGAATATCTGAGCCGCCAGTTCATCGCTTACTTCATTGGCACGTCGATGGTTTTCATCTTCTTCAGGCAGTTGGGAACCGTGCTTGTGTTGCGCAGCTTGCGCCGCTCATCTCATAAGTGGCGGAGCGCAGTGGTAATCGGCGACGACGAGGCAGCCTGCGAGCACTTCGCAGGACTTCTGACTGCCACGCATACCATGGGTTATCAGCGGGTAGTCGTTCAGCCGGCGAAACGGGCGGTTGATTGCAACGGCGATCGGGCGGAGTCCGGGTACGACTTCGATGCCGCTTCGCTTGCGGATTTTGATGATGTCTACCTAATCGGCGTGAACGACGGGGCGGATTCTCCGGCGGGTGCGGAGGGCGTCCTCACCCTCCTCAAGCAAGGCAAGTCGGTCCACATCATACCGAGCCTGCTCGATACCAGGCTGTTCCGCCAATCGCTCGGCGACGTCGCCGGGATTCCGGTGCTTTCGGTGAGCAAGGGTGAGATGAGTCCCGCTCAGGCGGCTGTGAAACGCAGCGCCGATTTCGTCCTATCGGCGCTGTTGTTAATCGTTCTGTCGCCGGTGATCGGGGTAGTTGCGGTCGCAGTTAAATTGACCTCACCGGGACCCGCGCTGTTTCGTCAGCGGCGCCTGGGTCTCAGCGGAGAACCCTTTACCCTCTACAAATTCCGCACCATGCGCGCCGACGCGGAGCAGATCCTGAAGGACTCGCCGTCGCTGTACGCCAAATACCTGAAAAACAATTTCAAGCTTCCCAAGGGCGAAGATCCGCGCCTCGCTCCGCTCGGGAGATTCCTGCGCGCCGCCAGCCTCGATGAGCTGCCGCAACTATTCAATGTGTTGATCGGTGAAATGAGCCTGGTCGGGCCGCGACCGATCGTGCCCCATGAGGCGGTTCAATATGGCGATTCAGCGATGCTCTTCATGTCCGCCAAACCAGGGATGACCGGCCATTGGCAGGTCAGCGGCCGCAGCGAGATCGCGGAGTACCGGAAGCGGGTCGAATTGGACCTCGAATACATCCGTGACCAGTCACTCGGCAAAGACCTCGAGATATTGCTGCGAACCGTTCCGGCAGTGTTGCGGCGCAAGGGCGCCAACTAGCGGTTGCGGCGGACTGTCGTCGCCGTAGCAACTGCGGGCTCTGCCAGCACGGTTTTTCCTGATGCAACTGAATTCCCGCCTTTTTTTCCGGCTGCCCGTATGGTAGCAGTTCTGATCCAGAGGATTCGCGCAACCATGGTCAAACGATCGCTCCGTCAGAGGTGCCTGCTCGCGTGTTTCACGATTGTTGCTGGATTCTTCTTTGCAGCGCCCTCTGCTCCATCCGAGCGCCCACCGCGCCGGGTTAGCGTTAACCTGGGGGATACGGGCAAGAAGGTTGCGCTTTCGGTCGGGCAGCAACTAGTCGTGACGCTTCCGATTCAGCACTACCAGGACAATACCTGGTATGTAGCGCGCAATTCCGGCGCGGTCCTGAAATTGATCGCCGGCCCTGACGAGCGACGCCCGCCAAATTGGAAACCCCAGGATCGCAGGTTGCAGGTGTTCTACTTCCGGCGGGAATCCCCGGGGATCGCACATTTGGTGCTGGAACAGAAATATGCGTCGAAGCCGATGGTGCTCGAGGTGATCGATCAGTGAGCGCGCGGTCGTGAACTAAGAAAGTGCTGAAAAGGTCGCGGCTCGCTCAGGCGCCAGACGCTCACTCCCAAACGGCCATTCAGGATTTCGACTGCAATGCTTTCCTAGCGCGTAGCAAGATTCGGCGAGCGAGCCTCCGCTCCGGTGTCGCGGGCCAAGATTGCGATCCTGCGACCCACATGTAGACCCATTCGGACTCAAGTCCCGATGGTACCTCTCCGCAGTCCGCGAGCGCCGGATTGGCGGCGGTCGCCTCGGGCGATACAAACAGAACCATATTTTGACGATACCACCACTCCACCTGCCGATTATCGCGAAGTTTCGGCCGGAATGGATCGAGCATCCTGAATCCGAACTCTTCAAAAATTTTCCGCCAGTAGGACAGCGGCTGGCAGTTGATGTGCCCTCCGCCCCCCTGACCGGGCGGCGCCGCAGAAAACAAGACTTGCGGCGCCGCGGAGGTAAGCTGCCGCACCAGGTGCCGCGAATTGCGCGCCGGCAGATGCTCGGCAACCTCGACGCAGATGGCTAAGTCGAATCGACCCGCCGGAATCTCGAACTCGCGGCTCAAATCGGTGGGACGAAAGCAATCGGTAGGAAACAGCAGCGTCGATGGCTTGAGGTAGTCGCCGTCGAGCCCGACGATTTTCTCTATCCCCAGCGCCCTGAATTCGTTCAGCCACGCGCCGCGGCCGCAGCCGACATCCAGTACACTCGACGGATGAGTCAGCTCCGCCACCATCGGCACCACGATTCGAGCGGAATCGAGCGCGAGAGCGCGCTCATACATATCTTCGGCGTAATAGTTTGCCAGGTTTTTGCGCATCAGTTCTGGTCCCTATTCTGTCTATCAATTCCGCCGCAAACCGTACAACCGGCGGCCAATCCTGCGGGACAAGCGCTCGCGATGCTGTCGAGAGAGCCGCTCCATCGGCCCTTGAAGGCTCAATCGCTGAGACGCAAGACTATCGTCCTGATGATTGGCAAACAACGGCGCGCTCGGATACCATCGCGGAAGATGAGTTTCTCGGATCTGATTCCGCCACCGTCGATTCTCGTAGCGATTTTTGAGAAGCGCCGCCTTCGCCTGGGCTTTCGAGGCATCTACCGCAAGTACCGCGCATACACCATGATACACGAGGCCATGTATGTGGATAACCTCGAGCTCTGCGCCAAGTTTGGGGCCACGCCCGGCTGCGTGGTGGAGTGCGGAGTGTGGCGGGGGGGAATGATCGCAGGCATGGCGGAGGTGCTCGGCGCCAAGAGGCAGTACATTCTATTCGACAGCTTTGAGGGACTGCCGCCCGCGCGCGAAGACCTCGACGGCACGGCGGCGGTTGCGTGGCAAAGCAATAGCAAGTCGCCGACCTACTACAACAACTGCACCGCCGCGGAAGAAGAAGCTGCGGCCGCAATGAAGCTTTCCGGCGCAACTTCATTTTCGCTCGTCAAGGGATGGTTCAATGAGACGCTGCCGGGTTTCAATCTTCCTTGCGAAATCGCAATTCTGCGACTCGACGGCGATTGGTACGATTCCACCCGGGTCTGCCTGGAAAAACTCTATCCGCATGTTGCGCCGGGCGGAATAGTAATCATTGACGACTATTACAACTGGGATGGGTGTGCGCGCGCGGTCAATGAATTCGTTTCAGGTCTTGCGGCGCCAAATGCGGTTCCGAGGCTTCGCCAGTTCCGCGATCGAGTCGCCTACCTGGTAAAGCCCGGTACTGCGCAGTCCGCTACGAACGGTTCGTCCCGGCAGAGCCAATGAGCCCGCGGCTATCGCTCGGGCGCAACCAAACGGGAGACGATTGCCATCGGCGCGACGGCCATCAGGACGAACCACAAGATCTGCGACGCTCGGACTCTGAGGCTCATATCTGGTTCCCGTAGCGACGCTCTTATTCCCTTGACGAGCAACCCGAGCCGCGTGTCGCCCGCGATCGGGTGAGTCTTTGGATCAAGGCGCAGCGAAATCAACCGCAGCTTTACTTCCCGCGAGGTCGAATTCAGGACGTGGAGATCCAGTTCGATCCCCTTGGACGCCGCGATACGGCAAATCGTCTCCGGGACGAAATACACCGCGCTCAATCGCCGGTGAAGGGCTTCCAGATGGCGACCCTTGAGGCGCGAGTCGTTATCTTTATGAATGCGATAGCGGCCGAGCGGCGCACACAGCGATACCACGTCGCCGAAGAAGGGGGTCAGGAAGACCAGCGATTTCTCTGCGGCAGCAAACCAGATCGACTCATCCAGCGGCATCAGCCGGGTGAGCGCCGCGCGGGCGTATGCATTGCCGCTCGAGGGTGGGAAGGGGTACTCGCCGAAGCGAACGATTCGATCGCGGATATCTCCGTTGGGTATGAACCCATCGAACGGAGGTACGCGCATGCCAAGCGGCTCGCCGCGCTCATCGATCATTTCGAGCTGAAACTGGGCCTTCGCGACGCCCGGGCGCCAGGCCTTTACCACCTGGTCGACGGCTTCGGGCAGCAATTCATCGTCGGCGTCCAGGAACATCACGATCTCGCCGCGGCTCGCCGCGAATCCGGCATTGACCGCCGAGCCGTGCCCGCCATTGGCCTTGATCACCGGTAGGACGCGCTTGCCGTAAGATTCGATTATTTCGCGCGATTCGTCAGTTGAGCCGTCGTCGACCACGATTACTTCGAGGTGCGGATATGTCTGCGCGAGCGCGCCGTCAATTGCGGCGCGCAAATAGCGGCCGTAGTTGTGGTTGGCGATTGCGATGCTGACCAGCGGCCGTCCGGATTGCGTGGATGGCGCCGTCGCCGCGCGGTCGGAACTCATATCACCGCCTAGTCCGTATGCTGCAGCAGGTAGGCCATTATCGGCAGCGCGAGCAGGATCGATATCACACCCGCGGCCGCTGCGCCGGTAGGTCCGTGCCATGCGGTGAATGGATAGATCGCGATGGCCAGAACCGCTGCGCGGGTGGCGGCCGCGATGACGTATCGTTCCGGTCTTCCCAGCCCGGTGAGAAAGCTTCGCCCGACCACCAGGAACCCCTGCAGGAGCCCGTAAATGCACAGGACCTTGAGCGGGGTCACTGCGTGAATCCAGGCTGGCCCGAATAGCCGGAGAACGATCTGCGGGCCAAAGGCGAAAATGAACGCGGCGTATGCCAGCCCGACCGCCGCCACGACCGCTATTATCGACCAGAACAGGCGCGCTCTGGCGTGGCGATCGTTGCGGAGTCGCGCCACCATCGGAAACGTCACCACCGAAGCGGCCATGGTAAATTCCGCGACCGGCATCTCGCCCGCGCGAAAGGCCATTTGGTAGTTACCGAGCGCCCCGGGCCCGAGTAGATGGCCCACGGTCAGATTGTCGAGTTGCTTGGCGACGAATTCGCACAGCACGCCAGCGCTGAACCACAATCCGAACGACAGCATTGTTTTGGCGCGGGCCATGCTGAAACGCAGGCGCGGCCAATGCGGAAATAGCCAGTAGCTCAAAATGACCTGCACTGCTGCGCCGGCAAGCAGTGAGAACACCAGACCGCGCCAATCGCGCCAGTACAGCACGGCCACTAGCCCAAATATGAAGCTCGCCGCAACCTCCGAAACATTCAGAATGGTCACGAAATGGAAATCGAGACGCCGATAGAGCGATATAAGACGCGGACTCTGAATCGATTGCAGAATCGGCAGTGGAACGATGGCCCAGAAAACAGTGTATGCGTCGCCCAAATGGAAAAAGTCGCCCAGCGGACGCGCGAACACAACCAGGATCATTCCGATAATCAAGCTGCGGACGAAATAAGTCGTGAATAGAGTGTCAAGATAGGGATCGATCTCATCCTCCTGCTGGATAAGCGCCTGCCCCATGCGCGGATCGGTCACCGCACGCAGCGCCGCCCAGACCAATGTCGCGCTGGCGATCACGCCGAAGTCAAAGGGTTTGAGCAAGCGCACGAAGACGATGTACCGCGCAGCGGTACCAATTGAGGTTAGTCCGCGCGCCCCTGCGGTCCAGGATAGACCGGTGAAGAATGTCTTGAGTAGAGCCTCCCTGAGTTCGTGAGAGGTTTCCTGGTGGCGATCGCTTGCGTCCTCGGCGTTCATCTCCGGCGCCGTTTCAACCGATGGCGCCGGCTGGTTTACCGGTTCGTGGGTCATTGTGACGATTCTAACTCCGCTACCCTTACGATTATGGCGGCCGGAAAGAAGAGTTGTCCCTTGGGAGGTATACCTGAACTTTCCGCCCGCTTCGGGCGTGCATAGCAAAACTGCGGTCCGTCACTATGCCACGTAGCTGGCGTCGGCGCATAGCAATCGCGCGATCCATGCGGACACGCCCGCACCACGGCGATTCGCCTTCAAAAACCGAGACGTCCTGAAATGAGACGAAAAGCCGCGCGGGGCAGGCGCGGACGCGGTCCCTGGAATCTTAAGGAAGCCGGTACTCTCTCCAGGCCAGTTCCATCTCGCAGCGCCCATTCCATGTCGGCATCGCCAATTCCGTGTCGCATCTTATCTCAACTCTTAACCGCTCTCGAAGCAGCTGAGAACCTCGACCAGTTCGCCTCGCCAAGTGAAATGCGTCATCGGCGCGAAGATCGTGCGCTGTTATGCGACCGAATGTTCCAACTTGGAGCATCAGTGAGTATCGACGGAGCATCAGTTAGTATTCGACGTAGCATCAGTGAGTATCGACGGATGACAGACCTCCAGCGGCAGAGAAGTTGCTCAGTGAGCGATGGCGGAGTGCACATCGACTCAACCGGGGGCAACGATCATGTCGCATCGAAATCGATACTATACATCATTAGCTACATGTTCTGTTTTGGTACTAGTACTGTCTACTCTTTCACTGATATCCGGATCTCCCGCCTTTGCTCAAGCAGTTGTCGACGGCGGCTTGACCGCTCCAGAAGTGGGCTGGTCGTTGAGTTCCAATCTGGTGGTGAACGGCGATTTCTCACAAGGAACTACCGGGTGGAAATTTCCGAGCACCTGCTTCAGCCTCGATCCGACCACGGCGGCACCCAACGGCGCCGTCAGCCTGGAGTTGAGCAATCCCGCAACTTGCAGCCATCAACCTTCTATTGCGGTGAACTCGCTTAAGGTTGGCGGTGGACAGGTGTACACAATCAGCGGCCAGATCAAGACGGAAAACTTCACGGGCTCGAAGTCATACGCCGGCGCGATGTTCTTTCTATACGACTTTACCCGTTCTCCTATTATCAAGGGGACCACCGACTGGACCAGCGCGACTCGGCAGCATGTGACCGTCCCCGCAGGCAAGACGGCTTCCGTTCGGCTGCAGACATACGGCTCAGTGCCGACCGGGAACGCATGGTTTGCGAACCTGTCGCTGCAACAGGAGCTGCCGCCGACGCTACAGATGTTTCTGCTGTACCCGAACTACCGCGGACTGATGTTTTCGGATCAAAGCCAGATCGCAAGCATGGACCTGACCGTCACTCCGCCGCCGGGAACCTCGCTCGCGAGCCTTCGCGTCGAAATCGACGCGGTCGATGCGGGCGGCAATACGGTCGCCACCCAGACCTTCACTCCCGAATCGACCGAGTTCACGGGCACTCTCGACATGGGAGCCCTGCTGCCTGGGACCTATCAGGTAGCGGGAAAAGTCGAGGATGCCAGCGGCAACGTGCTGATGGCGCAGAGCCCCTACGCGATCGTGAAGCTCGATGCATCCGTGCGCTCGGGCATGAAGGCGTGGATCGACCCGGCCAACCTCGCGCATTTCATCGATGGCAATCCTCACTTCGTGCTCGGAATCTACGACACGACCGGATGGTCGTTCACCCCGGCTACCTTCGTGAAGGAGCTTACCGCGATCGCGCAGGCGCCGATCAACATGATTATCAACTACTTTCTTTCCAACGCGCCGACGCCGGCGGTTACCGCATACACCACTGCGATGAAGCAATTCGGGATAACGTTTCTGCCGACCGTGGGCGGCTTCTATTCGAACAGCGTGAATTTCCCGACCAATATCGCCCGCGAGTTTGGAACCAATGATCAGGATCAG
>JBGPNU010000138.1:0-8392 GCA_041487675.1 Binatus sp. (SeqCode) | reverse complement strand
GGCGCGGCGGCAAGCTCGCGCGCTTCACTCGCGAGATTGACGCAAAATTTGGCAAGGTCAGGATTGGGCATCAGCTCGCCGCGCCATCCGTCGCTGAGGCATTCAAGCCCGCGCTGCTGGCCGATCGTGTCGTAGCTTTCCTGATGACCGCCGCCGCTCTGCGCGACCACGTAACAGTCGCCCTGCGAGAACGCATACGTCTGCGAAATGACAGTTCCATCGCTGTCGATGAAGATTTCGCGGCGCAGCTCGGTCATCGCGGCGACGGACTGGTAGGCGATCGAGGCGCCGAGGCTCGCGACCTCGCGCGACGCGTCGAGGGAAATTTTCTTGAGTTCGTCGGTCGAGAGCGAACGTGGATCGCGGCGGAAGATCGCCTCGACGTCGTCGCGCACCGGACTCCGTTTGGGAATCGGCGGGACGACGAGACCGTGAGCCGAGTTGCCAAGTCGCTTGATCAGATCGGTTTTTTCGCGCGCGCTGAATCGCGCGCGGTGATAAGCCTCGCTCAGGCCGCGCTTTAGTTCGGCGACCAGTTTCCCCGGGCGGCCGGCGAGTGCGCCAATCTCGGCGCCGGTCTGACCGTGGCCGAGCGGACCAGCGCGGTCGGCAACCTGAACGGAAACCGCGTAGGCCGCACTCTCGCTCTCAGAGCCGTCACGCGGCTCCCCGGAGACCGCGGCGCCGGCGCGGTTGAAAACCACTTCGGCCCGGAGATCGGCATAGACGAGGCCGCGGTTTGCGCGTGCGAAGCGCGCGAGGATGCCTTCGCCTTCGCGGCGCAAGTATTCGATCGCTTCGAACAGATCGCCGCGCGCCATCAGGGACTGCTTGTATAGGGCGGCGCCATCTAGATGATTCCCTCGCGCTTCAGGTCGCCGAGCTGGCCGGCGCCGAGGCCGAGCAACTCGCCATAGACTTCGGCGTTGTGCTGGCCGAGCAGAGGCGCCGAAGTCACCTCGACCGGCGAGTCTTCGAGGCGCACGGGACATCCAGGCATCGTGAAGTCGCCGCGGACAGGATGCTTGACCGTGACGATCATTCCGCGCTGCTTCAGATGCGGATCGTTCAGCAGCTCGACGCTGTCGAGCACGGCGCCGCATGGAACTCCCGCCTCGCCGAGGATACGCATCACTTCGAACTTGGTGTGGCGGCCGGTCCATTCGTTGATGATCGCGCTCAGCGTCTCGACGTTCTGCGCGCGATTTCGGCCGGGATGGAAGCGCTCGTCGGTGGCGAGTTCGGGCTGGCCCATCACGTTGCACAGGCTCTGGAACATATCGGGCGAGGTGCACAGGATGTAGCAATAGTCGTTGTCGCCACCGGGCGCGCATTTATAGATGTCGCCGGGACCGCCGCCGCCGACCCGGTTGCCGGTGCGCGGGGTGGGTTTCTTGGTGACGTAGGTGCCCATCATGGGGACGCGGACGAAATTCAGCACCGCTTCCTGCATCGCGACTTCGACCTTCTGTCCCTTGCCGGTGCGCTCGCGCTGGATGTATGCGGCGAGCACGCCGACGGCGGCATGCATCCCGGTGCCGGTGTCGCCGATGGTCGGGCCGGGTTTCAGCGGAGGTGAACCGGGAAAGCCGGTCAGCGCCATCGCGCCGCCGCTCGCCTGCGCGATCATGTCGAAGCTCTTGTACTTGCTATACGGGCCGTGGGTGCCGAAGCCCTTGATGGTCAAGTAGATGAGGCGCGGATTTATTTCGCGGAGCCGGTCGTAGCCGAGGCCGAGGCCCTCGAGCGTGCCGAGCGAGAAGTTTTCGGCGAGCATATCGACCTGCTTAACGAGATCGATAAACATCGCGCGGCCCTTGTCGCTCTTCAGGTTGAGCGTGATGCCGCGTTTGTTCGCGTTGAGAAGTATGAAGTAGTAGGAATCGACGCCCTGCTTTTCGGTCAGCAGCCAGCGGCCCTGCTCGCCCATCTTGGGCGACTCGACCTTGATGACGTCGGCGCCGAGCCACGCGAGCATCTCGGTGCATGAGGTGCCGGCTTCGAACTGAGTCATGTCGAGGATTTTCACACCGGCCAGCGCTTTTTCCATTGCCGCCCTCCTCAATTGCGCGCACCAGAAGATAGAGCATGATGATCGTCTGAACGCGCGCTTCGATCTTATCTAGCGCTCGCGATGGCGCGCGAGCAAGGATTGGCGGCTTAAGTCTTTCGACGCGGTCTGGTACAAATCAGAGATGTACAGCTCGATTAAACTGATTCGGCGCGCATAGTGGCAGACACACCCATATCGAAGATCGCGCGAATCCGCGAGGAACTGAACCGGATGTTCCTCGAGCGCATCGATTTGATCGATGGCGCGATCGTGGCGATGTTGTCGGCGAATCATGTGCTGATAATCGGGCCACCGGGGACGGCGAAGTCGATGCTGGCCGACGAGCTATGCGGGCGGATCGAAGGCGCGAACTATTTTCAGTGGCTGCTGACGAAGTTCAGCACGCCGGAGGAAATTTTCGGTGCGGTGAGTTTGAAGGGACTCGAGGAAGACGACTATCGGCGCGTCACCACGCACAAGCTGCCGGAGGCGCATATCGCGTTCCTGGACGAAATCTTCAAGGCAAACTCCTCGATCCTGAACGCGCTGCTGACGATAATCAACGAGCGCATATTTCATAACGGCCGCGCGCGTGTGGCGGTGCCGCTGATCACGATGTTCGGCGCGTCGAACGAACTGCCCGATGAAGACGAGCTGACCGCGCTTTACGATCGCTTCATGCTGCGGTTCATGGCGGACTATATCACCGAGGAACACGGCTTTCTCCGGATGATGGCGGGCAGCGCGCAGCCGGCCCGGACGACGCTTACATTTGCGGAGCTGGGCGAGCTGCGCGCGGCGACGGCGACGGTGAAAGTTCCGGGGCAGATCCTGGAATCGATAGCGCGGATAAGGCGCGAACTCGCGCGCGAACAAATTATCGTGTCGGATCGGCGATGGAAAAATTCGCTCGGCGTGTTGCGCGCGCATGCGATTCTTGCGGGACGGAGCGCGGTGGCCGAAGACGACCTGATGTTCCTTGCGCACGTGCTGTGGAAGGATCCCGAGGAAAGGCCGAAGGTGAACGAGGCGATCCGCCGAATCGTGCGAGGCTACGAAGACAAGCTCCAGGAACTGGTGTTCGAGAGCCGCGAGCTGCGCGAATATGCCGAGGGTGCGTGGGAGAGCGCGGAGCTGCGCCGGCGCGCGCTCACCGAAGCCAACGCCAAGCTCGCCAACCTGGTGACGCGCTTCGACGGTCTGATGAAAGAGGCGGCGGACGGCGGGCGAACGATCGCGAATGCGGAACGGATGCTAATTGAAGTGAAGGACATCCAGCAGGCGCTGTTTCGCAGAAGCGTCGGCGACTGAAAAAATGCCAGCGGAAGAATCCACGCCCGCGATCGTGCTCCGCGCGCGCGACTACGCCGAGTCGGATCGAATCGTCACGCTGCTGACGCGCAACGCGGGCAAGCTCTCCGGAATCGCGAAGGGCGCGAAAGCGTCGCGGCATCGCTTCGAGCGGAAACTCGAACCGTTCTCGCACGTGGTGCTGCATTTTCGGAGACGCCCGCATGGGCAACTGGTATTCATCACGCGCGCCGAGGCGGCGGATCTCGAGCAACACGTGCTCGACGACGATCTCGCGAAGATTGCGCTCGGCAGCTACATGCTCGAACTTGCCGACGCGCTGACGACCGAGGAGAGCGAGGCGGCCGAGGCCTATCGAGTGCTGTCGGAGGGCCTCGGCACGCTGGCCAGCCGGATCGCGGACTCGGCGCTACGCCAGGCGTTCGAGATGCGTCTGCTCGGATGGGCGGGATTCGGACTCGAGTTCGGGCGATGCCGACTCTGCGCGACGATCAGCGGCGACGATACCGCGGCGGTCTATTTCGTGGTCTCGCGCGGCGGCGTGGTGTGCGCGCGATGCCGGCCGTCGATTGCGGAAGGCGCAATCAAGCTCGCGGGCAGAAGTGCGGCGATCCTCGCACGCCTAAGCCGAATGCCGATGAACGATTCGCCGGGCTCGGAATCGGCGGGGCCGGACGGAGCACTCGCGCTCGCGCGGTTCATCGGGTCGATCGTCGATCGGAGACTTCGAAGCGCGCAATTTCTCGATTCGATATTGCCCGGCGCGGGCAAGGCGTCGATCTAACCGCCGGATTCGCCGCGCGGCGACTCGCCGTAAACAACCTCAGGATCGCGGTAGCTGCCGCCTTCGTGCTCGATCACGACGATTCCGCAGTTGGGCGGAACGTGGGCCTTCTCCCATTTTCCGGTGACGTGCGCCCACACCGAGCGCATCACGCCGCCATGACTGACTATTACAATTTCGTCGTCCGGGTGTTTTTTCGCGACCCGATCGAGGACCGGCGCCACGCGCCTGAGCACGTCCTCATGACTCTCGCCGCCCGGCGCACGCCATGCCCATGAGCGATTCGGATCGAAGGTAGGATCGCCGGCGATAGACTCGTAGGGCTGACCGGCGAGGTCGCCAAAACTCATCTCGCGAAACTCGGCTTCGTACTGGATCGCGATGCCGAGTTCGTCGGCGATGATGCGGCCGGTTTCGCGCGCGCGCACAAACGTGCTCGCGATCACCAGCGCCGGCTTGAACATCAGCTTGATCCTGAGCGCGGCTTCACGCGCCTGGCGGCGGCCGAGATCGGTCATCTTCGCGTCGCCGGAAATGGTGAAGCGGCGAATCGCGTTACCTTCGCTCTCGCCGTGACGAACCATTATCAACTTACCCATGTGATGAAAATTCTCTCTCTGAAATAAATTTTGCGCCAGCGCGGACCTCCCGCAAAGATCAGGTTTTGGGTTTGTCTTCAGCATTGGCCGCGATTTTCGCAAAGGCGCGGAACGGTTCGAACAGATCGATCGGCATCGGAAAAACCGTGGTGGAATTGTGATCGGTCGCGATCTCCTTGAGCGTCTGCAGATAGCGAAGCTGCAGCGTGATTGGGCTCTTGCTCATGATTTCCGCGGCGTCGGCGAGGCGTTGCGCGGCCTGGAATTCGCCCTCGGCCGCGATAACTTTGGCGCGCCGCTCGCGCTCGGCCTCGGCCTGGGCGGCGATCGCGCGCTGCATATCCTGCGGGAGATCGATATTTTTCAGCTCGACCAGGGTGACCTTGACGCCCCACGGCTCGGTCTGCGAATCGACGATTTCCTGGATGCGCGCGTTGAGCTTGTCGCGCTGGCTGAGCAGCTCGTCGAGCTCGGTCTGACCGCCGACCGAGCGCAGCGTGGTCTGCGCCAGTTGCATCGTGGCGAACAGATAGTTCGCGACTTCGGTGACCGCGCGCGAAGGATCGACGACCCGGAAATAGAGCACCGCGCTGACCTTCACGGTCACGTTGTCCTTGGTGATTACGTCCTGCGGCGGAATGTCGAGGGTGACGGTGCGCAAATCGATCCGCACCATGCGCTCGAGCACGGGAATCACAAAAACCACGCCCGGCCCGCGATACGGCGTGAGCCGCCCAAGCCGGAAGACTACGGCGCGTTCGTATTCGTTGAGGATCTTGAGGCCGCTCAGAATGAAAATTGCGGCGATAAAAACAACTGCGCCGACTCCGGTCGCCATCGCGAAATTCTCCTTTGCCCCCTCTGCGAGGCTGACGCATGCGCGAGCACGCGACGGTCCGATATTACTCCTACGCTATCTTCTGCACCTGAATTTCCAAGCCGCTCACAGCCTTGACGCGAGCGCGAGCGCCCGCGCCGAGCGCGTCGGAGCTGGTCGCGCGCCAGATCTCACCGTGAACGAAAACTTTGCCGGGTGCGCCGGGGGCGATCGCCTCGCGAACTTCGCCGACCTCGCCGACCAGGCCCTCGGCGCCGGTGGTGGAGCGATTGCGCCGCGCGCGCGCGACGATGAATCCGATGCCGAGAATGATCATCGTCAGCGCCGCGGCGACACCATAAATGATATCGCGATTGACCACCAGGTCGGTCTTCGAGGTGTCGATCAAGAATAGCGATCCAATCACGAACGCAAAGACGCCGCCAAGGCCGAGGATTCCATAGCTGGTTACGAATGCTTCGGAGATCAGCAATCCGACGCCCAGGAAAATCAGCAGCAGGCCGGTGAGATTAACCGGCAGCACCTGAAACGATACGAGCGCCAGCAGCAGGCAAATCGCGCCGGCGACGCCGGGAAAGATCACGCCCGGATGCGCAAACTCGAAGTAGAGCCCGATCAGTCCCGCCATCAGGAGCAGATAGACGATGTTGGGATCGGCAAGCGTGTTGAGGAGCTGCTGGCCCGGAGTCATCCGGGCGCGGCGCACAACCGCGTCGGCCAGCGCGAGCGTCATCGTTTTGCCGGCGACCTGCACTTTACGGCCCGAGGCTTGCGCCAGCAGGTTGCGAAGATCGGGCGCGACGATATCGACGACATTTTTTGCGAGCGCCTCGCGCTCGCCGATCGCAACGCTGTGACGGACGGCCTGCTCGATCCAATCCTCGTTGCGGCCGCGCTGCTGCGCGATGGTGCGAGCGAAGGTCGCGGTGAAATTCTCGATCTTCTGGCCCATCGGACCCTTGATATCCTCGCCGCCTTCCTCCACTGGATGCGCGGCGCCGATAGTGGTTCCGGGAGCCATCGCGGCGACATTGGCGGCCTCGGTGATAAAGGTTCCGGCACTCGCGGCGCTGGCGCCCGATGGAGCGACGTACACAATAACCGGGACGGGCGCGGCGAGGAGATCCTTGACGATCTTTTCCGCGGAGTTCAGCAGTCCGCCGGGCGTGTCGAGCTCGATCACCAGGGCGCTTGCGCCGCCGGCTTTTGCAGACGCAAGGGAATCTTCGATGTACGACGCGACCGCCGGATTGATCGACCCGTCGATCACGATCAGCTGAACCCATGGCGGCGGTGACGCCGGTTTCGGGGGAGAATTGGCGGAGTACGATCGCGTCGATGCGGCTAGCGCGAGCGCGACTCCGAATGCCGCGACGGCGAGCGAGTTGATGCGCGCGTTCACGACGGAGAACCGCCGCGGCGCGGAATCGGCATCTCGAGGAATCGCATCACTTCCTGAATATCCGCCCAAACCAGGCGCTTGTCGCCCGGATTGCGGAGCAGATACGCGGGATGAAAAGTCGGCATAAATCGAATCCCGCGGAAATCCTGCCAGTGACCGCGCATCTTGCTAATAGGCGTTTTCACTTTCAGGACCGCCTGCACGGCAAACGTGCCCAGACCGACGATCGCACGCGGCCGCACAATATCAATCTGGCGAAAGAGAAACGGCTCGCACGCAGCGACTTCGTCGGGTTCGGGATTTCGATTATCGTGCGGCCGGCATTTGATCACGTTGCAGATATAAACGTCGCTGCGCTTGATACCCATGCCGCGCTCGATGATATCGGTCAGCAACTGGCCGGCGCGACCGACGAACGGCTCACCGCGCGCGTCTTCGTCGGCGCCGGGCGCCTCGCCGACGAACATGAGCTGCGCATCGGGATTGCCGACGCCGAAAACCAGGTTGTGGCGAAACGGCGCGAGCTTGCATCGAGTGCAATCGCCGATGAACTCGCGCAGATTTTCCAGCGTGGAAGTCGCTTCGAGGCCGGGATATTTCGAGAACAGTTCGTTCGATTTCGGCACTCCCGCGGACGGCGTAGCGGCGGTCTCGATAGCTGTGGGAGCGGATGCGGCAGTCTGGGTGGTTTGTGCGGATGGAACCGCGGCGGGCAAGCCTTCCATCCCTTCCTCGCGCAATTGCTCGACGTAATCGCGCAACGTGGCGACCAGTGTTTGGCGGTCCGGGGGCGATGATGGGCTGCTCATAAAGTCGCGATGCACAATATGCAGGCGACGTTACAACGCCGGATCGCCTCCTTCAAGACAGGGGGCAGCCTCTACTCTCAATTACAGCCCCAGCATCTTCCTCAACTTCACTGCACTGAAACCGAGCATCGTTTCGTTACCGACGCGAATGACAGGAACGGCGCGGAATCCCAACGCGACGAGCTCATCCCGAGCGGACGGATCGGTCGCGAGGCTCTTTTCGACGAAGCTAACGTTGTGCGTGGTGAGAAAGTCCATCGCCTGATGACAGGCGCTGCATCCGGTGTTCGTGTAGATGATCACTTCCATCGACAGACTCCTATTACCTCACGCTGCGCAGCCGCATTGACTTTTGTGATGACTTTGGCTTCGAGCCGCGCGGCGCGAGCGCCTGTCGGAGCGCGACGACTCGATCGAGGATCAAGTCGGCGACTGCATCCTTGGACATCTGCGGATGGCGGCGAGCATCACCGTCGGCGCCGATAAGCGTGACGATGTTGGTATCGACGCCGAAGCCGGCGCCAGGCTCCGTGACGTCGTTGGCTACGATCAGATCGAGGCCCTTGCGTTTGAGCTTGCCGCGCGCGTTGGCCTCG
>JBGPNU010000137.1:0-8394 GCA_041487675.1 Binatus sp. (SeqCode) | reverse complement strand
CGATACCTCACGCTGCCGCACTGACAGCCGCCGTCCATCGGGACTTTGAGAAGTTTCTCATTTGCCATCGCTCGCTCTCCGTTTCCTGGCACTGGGTTTTGATTTGAGGCCCGGAGTCTGAGTTTCAGAACGCGTGCCAGCTCGGCCATCGCACCTTCTTTTTTGATAGATCAGTGTAGGATAAGCTAACCGCTTCATCGAAGGCGTACCAAACCGTCCATGCCAATTTATCTCGACTATAACGCGGGCGCTCCTCTTCGACCTGAGGCGGCGGAATCGATTTCGCGCTTTGTGGCCGCCGCGGCGGGCAATCCCTCGTCGGTGCATCGCGCGGGTCAGCGCGCACGCCGGATGCTCGAACTCGCGCGCTCGCAGGTCGCCGCAATCATCCGCGCCGACGCGCGTCAAATCGTTTTCACCAGTGGCGGCACCGAGTCGAACAATCTCGCGATCTTCGGCGCAGTTACCGCAGCAATGCGGCGGCGCAAGATTGTTTCATCCGGGATCGAGCATTCCTCGATCCTGACTCCGCTCGTCGAGCTCGAGCGCCGCGGCTTCGAGGTTGTGCGGGTCGCATCCGATCCGGATGGGCGAGTCGATCCAGAACGCGTACTCGATGCGATCGGATCCAGTCGCGATACCGCGATCGTCACGCTTGGACTTGTCAACTCAGAGGTCGGGACGATTCAGGATCTCGCGCCGCTCGCGCCCGCGTGCCGAGACGCCGGTGCAATCTTTCATATCGACGCGGCGCAGGCGGTTGGCCGAATCAGTGTCGATGTAAACGCGCTCGGATGCGATCTGATGACGATTAGCGGTCACAAGCTTGGCGCGCCTGCGGGAATCGGCGCGCTCTATGTTCGTGACTCGGCACGGTTTGCGCCGACAATTCTTGGCGGACCGCAGGAGGCCGGGATGCGCGCGGGAACGCCGAATCTGCTCGGTGCGATTGCGCTCGGCGCGTCGGCCGAGGCGGTTATGCATTCGATGACGGTTGAGTCGGTTCGAGTTGGAACGCTGGCCGCCGCGCTTCTCGTTCGTTTGCGCGAAGCGATTCCGGGACTCAGGCTCAATGGTCCGCCCACCGGCCGAATTCCGAATACGCTGAATCTGACCTTTCCGGGCGTGCTCGGGGAGAGCATGTTGATCGCGCTCGACCTCGCGGACGTGGAAGTTTCGATGGGCTCGGCGTGCGCAGCCGGCGCGGTCGAGCCGTCGCACGTGCTGCTCGCGATGGGCCGCGGCCACGCCGATGCGCGCAGCTCGCTCCGAATCAGCCTCGGATGGAATACCACCGCCTGGGAGATCGACGCGGTCGCGTCAATCATCCCGAATGTGTGGCGCCGCGTCGCGGCTGCCGAGCCGGTTGCGGAGGCTGCCCCGCGATGAGTGCGCGAGTACTGGTCGCGATGTCGGGCGGGGTGGACAGCAGCGTCGCCGCGGCGATTCTGCGCGAGGATGGCTTCGACGTCGTCGGCGTGGCGATGCGTCTTGCGCCTGAATCGTCCGCGCCAGTCGCAAAGCGTCGCGGCACCTGCTGCTCGCATGACGATTTTGAAGACGCGCGCCGCGTGGCGGAGCGGATGGATTTTCCGTTTTACGTGATCGATCTGCGCGCCGACTTCGCCGCCCGCGTGGTCGATAACTTCGTCTCCGAATATCTCGGCGGGCGCACCCCGAATCCGTGCGTGATGTGCAATCGCGAAATCAAGTTCGACCGTTTGTGGAGCCGCGCGCACGCGCTCGAAGCGGATTTCGTCGCGACCGGACATTACGCCCGGATTGAAAACGGCGCCGACGGCCGCTTCCATCTGCTGCGCGCCGCCGACGATTCCAAGGATCAGTCGTATTTTCTCTTCACGCTCGGACAGGCCGAACTCGCGCGCACGCTTTTTCCGCTCGGCGCGATCACCAAGACCGAAGTTCGCGCCCGCGCGCGTGATTTGGGCCTCGCCAACGCGGACAAGCCCGAAAGCCAGGAAATATGCTTTGTTCCGGACGGCGACTACGCGCGGTTCGTCGAACGCCGAAGCGCGCCGGAGCAAATCCGAATCGGCACGATCATCGACAGCGCGGGCAGGCGGCTTGCCGAACACGCCGGAGTGCATCGCTTCACCGTCGGTCAGCGCCGCGGTCTTGGGATCGCGACCGGCGAGCGGCTCTACGTGCGTGAGATTCGGCCCAAGTCGGGCGAGATCGTAGTCGCGCGGCGCGAATATCTCGACGCGCCCGGACTGACCGCTGATCGCGTCAGCCTGGTCGATGAGTCTCTGGCATCCGGCGCGGAAATCCGGGTCGAAGTAAAGATTCGCTACCGGCATCCCGCGATCCCGGCGACGATGCGAGTCGATTCGTCACGGCATGCCGAAGTCCGCTTCATCTCGAGTGGCCCCGCGGTGACTCCGGGCCAGGCGTGTGTCTTCTACCGCGGCGACGAAGTGCTTGGCGGCGGATTTATCGAGCGGGCGCTCGAGGCAGAGTGATAATGCCAATGGCAACGCGCTTCGCAATCGCAACGCTGGGATGCAAGGTCAATCAGTACGACTCGGCGATCATCGAATCGCGTCTGCGTGCGCGCGGGATGGAACGCCGCGAATTCGACCAGCAGGCCGACGTCTATATCGTCAATACCTGCACCGTGACCGATCGCGCGGATTCGGAGAGCTTAAGAATCGCGCGGCGTGCGCGGCGCCTGAATCCGAACGCGCGGGTGGTCATGACCGGATGCCTGGCGCAGGCCAGTCCCGGCGTGCTTGCCGCGGCGCGCGAGGTCGATGCAGTAGTTGGACTTGGCAGGCTCGACGACCTGGAGCGCGCGGTGGCTTCAGGAGCGGGCGAGCGCGTGATGGTCAGCAACCTTCGCAAGGAAAAGGCGCCGATTGAATTGGCCGCCGTCGCGCTCGACGGTCATACCCGCGCGTTTTTGAAATTGCAGGAAGGATGCGATCAGTTCTGCACGTTCTGCATTGTCCCGTTTTCACGCGGCGCCTCGCGAAGTGTCGAGCCGCGCCGCGCCGTCGCGGCGCTGGACGATCTTCACGCGCGCGGCTTTAAGGAAGTTATTCTCTCGGGCGTTCATCTCGGGGGTTACGGCAAGGACCTCGACCCGCAGGTCGAACTCGCGGATCTGCTCGAAATGATCGCGGAGCGATGCCCTATGGAGCGAGTGCGGTTAAGTTCGCTCGATCCCGAAGAGTTGAGCGACCGCATAATCGAAGTGATTTCACAGAGCTCCAAGTTCTGTCCGCATCTGCATCTGCCGTTGCAGGCGGGCGACGACGAGATCTTGTCCCGGATGCGGCGACGATATCAGCGCGACTACTTCCGCGATCGTGTCGAGCGAGTGCTCGGCGCATGGCCTGACGCCGCAATCGGCACCGACTTGATCGTCGGATTTCCCGGTGAGACCGAGCGTCACTTCGAATCATATTTCAACTTCGTCGAAGCGCTCCCGCTCGCGTACTTTCACGTCTTTCCATATTCGGTCAGGGCGAACACCACGGCGGCGAAGTTTTCAGGCCGGGTGAAGCCAGCCGACATCAAGCGGCGTGCCGCGGCGATGCGCACTCTCGGCGAGGCCAAGCGCATCCAATTCGCCACCCGCTTCAACCGAACAAAACTTAAGGTATTACTTGAAGAACGCAGATCGGATGGCAGGCTGACCGGATACAGCCGCAATTACGTGCGGGTATTGACCCACGGGCCCGATGAACTGACAAATCAAGAAGTCGAGGTGGAGGCGTCAACCGTTGAAGACGCTCAACTGGGTGGGGAGATTGTTCGGTCGTGGGCGGAAGACACCGCCTCCCGCCGAGTCTCCTGAAAGTTCCCGCACCAAGCTCGAGCGCTCGCTCGGTTATACCTTCATGCGGGCGGAACTGCTCGAGACCGCGCTGACCCATCCGAGCGCGGCGGTCGGCGGCGATTTTCATTACGAGCGGCTGGAGTTCCTTGGCGACGCGGTTCTCGATCTTGCGATCGCAGACCTGCTGATGCGTAAGTTCCCGACTGCGAAGGAAGGCCCGCTGTCCAAACAGCGCGCGTCGATCGTCAACGCCCGCACACTGGCGCTGAAAGCGCAAACGATCGAGTTGGACGAGATGCTGAGGCTTGGCAAGGGCGAGGAGAAAAGCGGCGGGCGCGAGAAGACCTCGATTCTTGCCGCCGCGTTCGAAGCGGTGATCGGCGCGATTTACATCGACTCGGGACTAATCCCGGCGCAGCAGGTTGTCGAGCGCTTGTTTACCGACGACATCGGCGGGCCGACGGCCGAGCGCGATTACAAAACCGAACTGCAAGAGATTGCGTATCGGCACTTCCGCGCGCAGCCAGTGTACGAATTGATCGCGACCGACGGCCCCGATCACGCCAAACGCTTCACGACCCGAATCAGAATCGCGGGCCGCGATCTGGGCGTGGGCGAAGGCGGCAGCAAGAAGCAAAGCGAGCAGGCTGCGGCGCGCCTCGCGCTCGACCAGATCGAAGAGGAGCGCGGTGAGCGCAATGGGTGAGCATCGCGCGGGATTCGTCGCGGTTGGCGGCCGCACCAACGTCGGCAAGTCCACGCTGGTCAATCGAATCGTCGGGCACAAGGTCGCGATCGTGACGCCGCGTCCGCAAACTACGCGACGCCGGATCCTGGGCATCCGCAGCGACCCCGACGCGCAGATCCTGCTGATCGATACGCCCGGACTCCACATCCCGAAGAAGGAGCTGAATCAGCGGATGGTGCAGGTCGCGCGGCGCGCGCTCGCCGAAGGCGAGGTAATTCTTGCCGTGGTCGAGGCGGGCGAGCGTCTGAACGCCGGCGATCGCGCGGTGCTGGTCGATATTCGCGCGCTCGCGCATCCCACCATCGTCGTGATCAACAAGATCGATCGCATCGCGCGCGCGCGGCTGCTCCCGATGATCGATGAGATCAACCAGGGTTTTCCCGGCGCCGAGATCGTGCCCGTCAGCGCGCGCAGCGGCGAAAACTTCGACGAGTTGATTGCCACGATTAAGCGGATGCTGCCGATAAGCCCGGCCCTGATGTCGTCCGACGAATACACCGATCAGACCGAGCGAATGATCGCCGAAGAGATCGTGCGCGAGAAAATCTTCCTCACCATGCGCCAGGAGATTCCATTCTCAACCGCGGTAAGGATCGAAAATTTCGAGGAAGACGCGGAGCGCAACTTGAAGAAGATTCGCGCGACGGTAGTTGTCGATCGCGAGTCGCACAAGGGGATGCTGATTGGCGCCGGCGGGCGCACGCTCAAGGAGATCGGCACCGCGGCGCGGCTCGAGCTCGAACAACTTCTAGGCTCGCGCGTGTTCCTTGAAGTGCTCGTCAAAGTCGAGCGCGACTGGACCCGCGATCCGCGCAAGCTCGCGGAGTTCGGACTATGACCCCGCCGCGCGCATCAGCAGGCGCGCCGAGCAGCGCCGAGGCTCGGCGGATTGCCGCCGAGGGCCTGCCCGCAGTGGTGCTGGTCGGCCGCGCGAACGCCGGCAAGTCCACGCTGTTCAATCGAATCGCGAAGGGCGGCCGCGCGATCACCAGCGCGATTCCCGGCACCACTCGCGACCTCAACTTCGCGCGCGCCGCTCATGGCGAACGCGAGTTCGTGGTCGTGGACAGCGGCGGTCTCGAGCTCGGCGGGCGCGAGCGAATGACCGAACGAATCGTCGCCGAGGCGCTTGCCGCCGTGGGCGTGGCGGACGTCGTGGTGTTCATCTTCGATGGCAAGAGCGGGCTCAGCGACGCCGATGCCGAAGCACTCGCGCTGGTGCGCGAAACCGGATGCGCGCTCGTCATGGCGGTCAACAAGATCGATCGGCCCGGCCAGGAAGCCGAGGCGGCTGAATTCTATGCGCTTGGCGCCGACGAATTATTTTTCATCTCCGCCGCCCATGGGCGCGGTATCGTCGAGCTTCTCGATCAGGTCGTCGCCCGGCTTCCGGAGCGCGACCGCGCCGTCGCGGCGCGCCCCGACTTGAAACTCGCGCTGGTCGGACGCCCCAATGTCGGGAAATCGTCGCTGCTCAACCGGCTCTCCGGTTTCGATCGCGCAATCGTCGACGAGACCCCCGGCACCACCCGCGACCCCGTTGACGTGCGTCTTTCCGCGCACGGCCGCGAGGTACTCTTGATCGATACCGCCGGAATCCGCCGGCCACCGCGGGTCGAAGGCGAACTGGAGCATCATTCAGTTGGCCGGGCGATCGAAACGATTCGGCGCGCGGACGTCGTGCTGCTGGTAATCGATGCGACCGAGGGTATCACCGACCAGGATGCGCGGCTCGCCCGCCTCGCCGACAGCAACGATCGCGCGATGGTAATCGTGTGCAACAAATGGGATGCGGCCGCGAGGCTTGGACGCAAGGTCGCCGCATTTATCCGCGACGCGCACGAGCGCTACCCGTTCCTCGAATACGCGACGATGCTCTTCACGTCGGCGGTCACTGGCGACGGTGTTGACGGCATCATTCCGGCTGCGACGCTGGCGGGGGACTCGTGGCGTGCGGAGTTTCAAACGTCGCGGCTAAATCGAACTCTTGCGGAGGCGACCGCCGCGATGGATCCACCGCAGGTCGATCGCCGCCGGCTTAACCTGATGTACGTGACGCAGGTCGCGAGCGCGCCGCCGCGCCTTCGATTCTTCACCAACGTCGAGCGCGGTATCCCGGCGCATTATGTGCGCTTCCTCGAATCGCGATTTCGCAAATCATTGGCTCTGGTCGGCACACCGCTGCGGCTCGATTTTCGCCGCACCGGCCGCTCATGGGTGCACGGCAGTCCTCCTGCCGGGACTCGAGGCAGGCCTCGAGCCCGCCCGCGGCCGGCAAAGAAATCCGCACGCGCATAGTGGCGGGCTGCCCAGTCGTGACGCGCAGCCGGTTTCGTACCGCGCGCGGTGTCCGGTATATTTCTTTCTCAAGCAGTCTCGTGATCATTCGCAATCGCGGCGCAGCAGGTATCCAGTAGTGATCCTGATACTTGATTTCGGAAGCCAATACACGCAGTTGATCGCGCGCCGCGTGCGCGAGGCCAACGTGTATTGCGAGCTTCACCCGTTCAACCTTGCGCCCGAGAAAATCCGCGCGATGAATCCGCGCGGGATAATTCTTTCCGGCGGACCCGCCAGCCTCTACGAGGAGAACGCGCCCGATATCTCGGACGAAGTGCTCAACCTCGGATGTCCGGTGCTCGGAATCTGCTACGGCCTCTATGTGATCGCGCAGCACATGGGCGCCCGCAGCGTGGGATCGCGCGCGCGCGAATACGGACCCGCAACCTTGACTATTGACGGCGACGATGCGCTCTTCGAAGGACTCGCCGGCCGCGAGCATCGGGTCTGGATGAGCCACGGCGATCGCGTCGAGGCGATTCCCGACGCGCTTTGTCCGATCGCTCACAGCGGCAACTCGCCGTACGCCGCCTTCAAGACTCGCGACGGCCGCATCCGCGGCATCCAGTTCCATCCTGAAGTCGCGCACACTCCGTGCGGCGCCCGGATCCTGCGCAACTTCGTGCTGAATATTTGCGGCGAGCCCGGCGATTGGACGATGGCTAATTTCGTCGAGACCAAGCTCGCGGAGATACGCGCCCAGGTCGGCCCGACCGACAAAGTCGTGATGGGCCTTTCGGGCGGCGTTGATTCTTCGGTGGCCGCCGCGCTCATTCATCGCGCGATCGGCGCGCGTCTCGAATCTGTGTTTGTCGATACCGGGCTGCTGCGCGCGGGCGAGCGCGAGCGCATGAGCCAGGTCTTCGCGCGCCAGCTCGGTCTCGATCTGCGGGTGGTCGATGCGTCCGAGCTCTTTCTCTCGCGGCTGGCCGGGGTGCTCGATCCCGAACAGAAGCGCCGCATCATCGGGCATACTTTCATCGACGTGTTTGAATCCGAGGAAGTTGTCCGCGGCGCGAAGTTTCTCGGTCAGGGTACGCTCTACCCGGACGTCATCGAATCAGTTTCATTCAAGGGACCTTCGGCCGTCATCAAGAGCCATCACAACGTCGGTGGATTGCCCGAGCGGATGCGTCTGGAGCTGGTCGAACCGTTGCGCGAGTTGTTCAAGGACGAAGTGCGCGAGGCGGGCCGCCAACTCGGCCTCGCGCCAGAGATCGTCGATCGCGAACCGTTTCCCGGCCCCGGGCTCGCGGTGCGAATCATCGGCGAGGTCACCCGCGAGCGCCTCGATCTGCTGCGCCGCGCTGACTCAATCGTGATGGAAGAAATTGCCGCCGCCGGCTTCGGACTCAAACTCTGGCAGGCGTTCGCCGTCCTGCTGCCGCTGAAAACGGTCGGCGTGATGGGCGACGGGCGCAGCTACGAAAGTGTGATTGCGATTCGCGCCGTCGAATCGCTCGATGGAATGACCGCCGATTGGGCGCGTCTCGACCCGGAT
>JBGPNU010000136.1:0-8395 GCA_041487675.1 Binatus sp. (SeqCode) | reverse complement strand
TAAATGCGCCCATGGTTTCGCTCCTCCGGGATTGCACGATTATATTCAAATTGTACGGTGTAAATGAAACGGTGAATATGCGCCCACTGCGTTACGCAAGGCCGCCACTTTCTAGTATCGTGATCCTGTTGTGGCACATCTCGAAATGACACCTGAGCGGGCTCCGGCTGAATCCGGCCCCGATGCGGCGGCGGCATTCGACGCCGATTACGATGCGGTCTGGCACGCCGCGGGATTGCGCGTGCTCGACGGCCGAGTCGTCGTGCGCGTGGTCGGCGACGATCGCGTGTCGTTCTTTCACGGGATGTGCAGCGCCGACGTGAAAGGCGCCGCGTCGGGATCCATTCTCGCGGCGCTGATTTTGACCGAGCATGCGCACGTAATCGCCGACTTGTTCGTCTGGGTTACCGATGATGCCCTGCTACTCGATATCGACGCCGATGCGTGGACGCGTTCGCGGGCGCATCTTGAGCGCCTGCTGGTTGCCGACGATGTCGAATTCGAAGATGCGTCCGACTTTTCAGTGATCGATATCGAAGGGCCAAAGGCGCCTGATGCAGCGCGCGTCATTGGCGGCGACAGTGCCGGTTCGCTCGCCGCGTGGCGATCGGTAATCGTCGGCGGTCTTCGAATCGCGAACCTGCCGCGTTTCGGCGCTCCGGCAGTATCGATTATCGCTCCGCAACGCGAAGTGGATTCGATCATCGGCAAGCTTCGAAGCTCGATACCGGATTCGCGCCGAATTGATTCCGCGGTGCTCGAAGCGGTACGAATCGAGAATGGGATCGCGCGAGTCGGCGTGGACACCACCGACAAGACGCTGGCACTCGAGGCGCGGCTCGATCGCGCGATCTCGCTGAGCAAGGGATGCTACCTCGGGCAGGAAACGCTGGAGCGGGCGACCGCGCGCGGCGGTTTGAAAAAGCACATGTTCGGAGTCAAGTTTGGCGAGCGACGGGCGCCATCGGCGGGCGCGGTCCTAAGTCTCGGGGGCAAGGAAGTCGGACGCGTGAGCAGTGCGATGCGCTCGCCACGCTTTGGCGCGATCGGACTTGCGATACTGCACCACAGCGCGTGGCAGCCGGGCACCGAGTTAAAGGTGGACGAGGACGGCACTGCGATCGTGACTGAGTTGCCGTTCAAGTAAGATTGAAGTGATACTTTAAGTTATTTAAACGGGCCGAGTGGCCCGATTCAGGAGCGGACCAGATGGCAAACGTACTCGGCAAGCGTTACATGTGCGAAAAGTGCGGCACCGAAGTGCTCTGCAACAAGGCGGGGCCCGGCGGTCTCGAGTGTTGCGACAGCGAAATGAAGATCAAGGAAGCGAAACCGCTTCCGTCTTCCGACTAGGAAATCGAACCGCCGCCGCTGCCAAGAGCGCAGGCGGTGAAGGCAAACGATTCAAAGTGGATGCTGCCCCCGGGAAAGCCGACTTGGTCGTGCACGAAGGTCTCGTGCTCGGGCATCCGGGCAGCGACTCGGTTGCGATCGCGGGCGGACAAATCATCGTGCATGGCCGGTTCGCGGAATTAAAACCGCTGGTCGGACCGCGAACTCATCTGCTGAAACTCGGGGGCCGCGCAGTCGCGCCGGGCTTCATCGATTCGCATCTGCATTTTCTGGAGGCGGCTGCGGCCGCGACCGGAATTTCCGTGCAGCGATCCCGCACGGTTGGCGATGTACTCGCCGATTTGCGAATCGCCGCCGGCAAGACCCCGCCCGGAAACTGGCTGCGCGCGTTCGGATGCGACGAGGCGCTGATGCTCGACAGGCGCGGGCCGACGCGCGCCGAGCTCGATCACTCGGTACCCAAGAACCCGCTGCGACTGCGGCATCAGACTCTGCACGCGACCTGGCTCAACTCGCGCGCGATCGCGCTGCTCGGTCTCGAAACTCCTGATTTCACGCCGCCCGACGGCGCCAACATGATTCGCGATGCGAGCGGTAAGCTGACCGGCCTGGTCGTCGGGATGGAAACCTGGCTCTCACGACATCTTCCGCCCGTGACTCCGGCCGAATCAGAATCGCGCGCGCGAATCATGAGCCGGGAATTGGCCGCCGCCGGCGTGACGAACTTCACCGACGCGACCACTCGTAACGGCCTCGTCGAGGTCGAACTGTTCGCGAAGCTTACGCAATCGGGCGCTATATGCCAGCGCGTCGGCGTGATGATCGGCGGGCAGCATCTCGAAAGCGTCGATCGATGCGAACAGATCGCGAGCGCGGCGGGAATCAGGCTCGCGGGGGTCAAGTTCATGCCCGGATATCAGTACGATCGCGCCGGGCTTGCGCGTCCGGTCGGCCTCGCACTGGCGCGCGGACTCGACGCCGCGTTTCATGCGACCGAAGTCGAGGAATTGGAAGAAGCGCTCGCCGCGATCGAAACCGCAAAGGCAAATTACGCCGGCCAAAATGACATTCCACGGTTTCGCATCGAGCACGGGGGACTGATCCCG
The DNA here is from genome assembly GCA_041487675.1 of Binatus sp. (SeqCode). GTDB lineage: Bacteria > Desulfobacterota > Binatia > Binatales > Binataceae > Binatus. The sequence continues at coordinate 5,936 of JBGPNU010000136.1, read as the reverse complement.
CCCGACTTTATCGACCGGCTCGCCGCGATGAACTCCTGGGTCGTCACTAATCCCGGCTTTATTTATTTTCGCGGCGCGAAGTACGCGGAAGAGCGCGGCTTGGTCGCCCATCTCTACCGCGCGAGAAGCCTCAAGGCCGCGGGAGTTCATCTTGCGGGCGCTACCGATGCGCCAGTCACACCGGCGAGGCCGCTGGCGGCGATTGCGTCCGCGGTCTCGCGCACTACGCTTGAAGGAATCGAGCTTGCTCCCGCCGAAGCGATACCAATTGCGGACGCGTTCGCGCTTTTCACCATTGAGGCAGCGCACCTCGCGCAACTTGCCGCGGGCTCGATCGAACCCGGCTGCGTTGCCGATCTGATCGTTCTCCCGCGCGACCCGTTCTCGCTCAAGCCCGCCGAGCTGATGAACCTCGCGGTCGATATAACCATCGTCGGCGGTCGCGTCGTTTATGAGCGCGGCCGTCCCGCTATCGCGAGCAGCGACAGCGCCGATCTGCGTTCGAGCTGATGCCTTCCACCGGCAAGGGCGCGGTGCTGTATGCCAAGCGCGGCGCGATCTCGTGGGTCACGCTGAATCGTCCCGATCAATTCAACGCCTACAACATGGCGATGCGCGACGATCTGTTTCAAATTTTCGCCGCGATTCACGAGGACTCCGAGGTTCGCGCGATGGTACTGCGCGGCGCCGGCAAAGCCTTCTCGACCGGCGGCGATCTTGCTGAGTTCGGGACGGCGCCTTCGCCCATCGTTGCCCGCTGGGTGCGCTTTCGCCGCGACGTTTGGGGCATGATGCGAGCGCTGCCGATCCCGACGGTCGCTGCAATCCATGGCTACACCGTTGGCGGCGGACTCGAGATGGCGCTGCTGTGCGATGTCGCGATAGCTGCGACCGACACCCGAATTTCCCTGCCCGAGACCGGCGCCGGGATGATTCCCGGAGTCGCCGGCACCCAGACCGCCGCGCGCCGCCTCGGCCTTGCCCGCGCGCTCGATCTCTGCCTTACCGGCCGTTGGATTGACGCCCAAGACGCGTTACTTGTAGGTTTGGTCGCCGAAGTGGTTCCCTTGGCGGACTTGGATGCACGCGCTCTCAGCATCGCACGCGAGCTTGGCCGCGTTGCCCGTGAGCGGGCCGCGATACTCAAACTGGCGGTTTGGGAAGGCCTCGATTTACCGCTTCGGGACGGACTCGAATTGGAACAGCGGCTGGCGAAACGGTTTGCGCTCATGACTGCTCACGAGAGTCGCACCGGCGCCAATCGCCGAAGACCTCGTCTTCGAAAGATGCCGGCGCCCGGGAGGAATCGCGCACAGTGAACACGGTCAACTTCGTAACGATCCCGTCGTCGATCGTGCCCGACCAGGAAATTCTGGTCTTCGGCGCCAAGCGGCTGACTTACGCGGATCTGAACGATCGGGTCGCGCGGCTCTGCGCGGTCTTCAAACAATTCGGTCTCAAGCCTCGCGATGTTATCGCCGTGCTTGACACCAATTCCGATCTTTATATCGAGTGCTACTACGGCGCCGCCAAGGCTGGTCTGACTTTCCTGCCGCTCAACTATCGGGCCAAGGATGCCGAGCTTGAATACATGATCAATACGGCCGACGCCAAGGTTCTGCTCGTCGGCGATCGTTATCTCGATCTAATCGCGAGAATTCAGCCCCGGCTCAAGCCCGGCAAGATCGTCGCACTCGCCGACGGCGCGAAGGGGATGGCGCGGCTCGCGGATCTGGTCGAGAAGGCCGCGCCCGACGATTCCGAGGCCGATGTTGAAGACGAAGATATCTCGATCCTGATGTACACCAGCGGCACCACCTCGCTGCCCAAGGGCGTGATGCTGCGATTTCGCGATTTCGCCGCATACGTGACCGCCAACGTCGAGATGGCTGACGGCACCGATCGCGGCGTCGCGCTGGTGTGCGTGCCGTTCTATCACATCGCCGGCACCACCGCGTACATGACCAACATCTGGACCGGCCGCAAAGTTATCGTGATGCCGCAGTTTGACGCGAAGTCGTGGCTCGACCTGGTCCAGCGCGAACGCGTCACTCATGCTTTCGTCGTGCCCACCATGATGAAGCAGATTATCGACGAGCCGGCGTTCGCGAACGCCGACCTCGCAAGCCTTGCCAATCTTGCCTACGGCGGCGCGCAGATGCCGGTGCAGGTGATTCGCCGCGCGATTGAAGTCTTCCCGAAAAACGTCGGCTTCGTGAACGCCTACGGACAGACCGAAACCACCTCGTCGTTGACCGTGCTCGGCCCCGATGACCATCGCCTTCAAGGCACGCCTAAGGAAATCGAACTCAAGCTCCGGCGCCTCAATTCGATCGGCAAGCCCCTGCCCGATGTCGAGATTCGCGTCCGCGACGAAGACGGAAAGTTTCTGCCCCACGGGCAGGTCGGCGAAATCATCATCCGCACTCCGCGCATCATGAAGGGCTATGCCGGGCGCGAGGACGATGCGCGGCTACCCGACGGATGGCGCGCGACTGGCGATCTCGGATGGCTCGACAACGACGGCTACGTGTTTTTCGCCGGCCGCAAGGACGACATGATCATCCGCGGCGGCGAGAACATCGCGCCCGCGGAAATCGAGACCATCCTGATGAGTCATCCCGGCGTCGAAGAGTGCGCCGTTATCGGCGTGCCTTCGGTTGAGTGGGGGCAGACCGTCAAGGCGTTCGTCGTCACGCGCAAGGGACACCGGGTGAGTCGCGCCGAGCTCGCGGAGTTCTGCCGATCGCGTCTGGCGAGCTTCAAGCGTCCCGAGAGCATCGAGTTCATCGATGCGCTGCCGAAAAATCCGCTCGGCAAAATCCTGCGCAAGGATCTGCGCCCCCCGGCCGGAGGCATCTGACGCCACGCCGCGCGAAAAAAGACTTGAGCCCCCGCGCGCACGCCCCTGCCTCGGCCGGCGCCGTCGAGGTTGTTTTCGCCAGTGGATGCGTTACCGCGACGCTTCGCTATGCCGGCGCGCGCGCCCAGATCACGCCCGCGATGGCGGTGCGGATGCTCGATCTGATCGAGCAGGTCGAAGATGACGACGGGGCGCGGATGCTTGCGATCACGGGCGCCGGCGCGGCCTTCTGCGTCAGTTTCGACGCGGGCGTGGATCCGAGGCTGGTCGAGTCGCTCGCGGTGCTATCCAAGCCTACCGTCGCGATCATCAACGGCGATGCGTTCGACGAAGGCCTGGAACTTGCCATGGCAGCCGATATTCGGGTCGCAGTCGGGACGGCCCGATTCGCCATTACTCACATGAAGCGCGGCACGATGCCGCATTTCGGGGCGACTCAGCGTCTGCCGCGGCTGATTGGCGGCGGCAATGCGTTGCGCATGATGCTCACGGGAACCGCTCTCGGAGCCGACGACGCGATGCGCGTCGGTCTCGTCACCTATCTCGCGAAAAGTCGAAGCGACCTGGCTCAAGTTAGCCTCCGGGTCGCCGAGGCGATCCTGAGCCGCGCACCTATCGCCACGCGGCTGGTCAAGGACGCGGTGCTCAAGGGCTTCGACATGACATTGGAACAGGGCATCAGGCTTGAGGAGGATCTATACGCCCTGCTACAAACGACTGCCGACCGCGCCGAGGGCGTGCGCGCTTTTCTCGAGAAGCGCAAACCGTTATTCAGGGGCGCGTGATCGTCTGCGAACCACTATCATGAAGAAATTTTCTTCATGCAAAAATTTTCACAAAGGATCAGGAATCAGGAATGGCTAACCAGCTCGGCAAAGTTTACATCTGCGGGAAATGCGCCTCACAGGTCATCGTCACCAAGGGCGGCGCCGGTCAGTTGAAATGCTGCGGCGCCCCGATGGAACAGAAGAAGTAGCCGAAGAAGTAGCGGTCGACCGGCTCGTCAGGAGGAACCACCGATGCTAGGCGCGATCATAATTGGAATTCTGGCCGGATGGCTCGCCGGTAAATTGATACGCGGCGCTGGCTTCGGGATCATTGGCGATCTCGTGCTCGGCCTCGTCGGCGGCGTCGTCGGCGGATGGCTCTTCGGCGCGCTTAATGTTCCCGGACCCAACGGCGCTATCGGTTCGCTCGCAGTTGCTACGATTGGCGCGGTGATCCTCGTCTGGATCGCCCACATGATCCGAAGCGTCTGATTCATCCGCCACATTTGGCGGTGTCTGTCTTTTATTTCCTAGCCAAGCGCGCGGATTCGCAAGCCCTCGGCCTGCGAGCGAAACGGCTCCGGCAATTTCACTTCACGCGCGTCGATCCAGTTCCTCTCGAGCCGGTAGAACTCACGCGTCGGCTCGTAGAAGAGATGCACCACCACGTCATCGTAGTCGAGCACGACCCAGTGCGCATGATGAAGCCCCTCGATCGAAAGCGGCCGCTGCCCGGCTTTGTGCATCCCCTCCTCGATCCCGCGCGCGATCGCCTGCACCTGCACGTCCGATCGCCCGGTCGCGACCAAAAAGTAGTCGGCGACGGGTTTAAGATGCTCGGCTTCGAGCACCACCAGGTCATAGGCCTTTTTTTCGAGAGCCGCTTCGGCCGCGGCGTATGCCTTCGCGAGCGCCTTCAATAGGCGGTACCGATAAGCGACCCGGATTGCGCGGCGCTGAGATCGCGAGACGATAAAAAAATCGCCGCGTCTTTGCGATTCGATCCGGTGAGAGGGAAAGGCCTAAGCAGAGTGGTCCTCAATAGAGCGCGTGACGCTGGACATAATCGACCACGTCGGCCGGCATGAGATACCTGACCGACTCGCTCCGCTGCAGTTTGCCGCGTATTTCAGTGGCTGAGATGGGAAAGAAAGTGGTTTCGACAAATGAAAGCGTGTGTCCGCTCGAATGCACGTAGTGATCGTCTTCCTGAGTGTAGCCAAACCGTTTCAGCGCGGCAACCGAGATTCGCGGCGGACCCGATTCGCCTTGCGTGAATCTTGTGTGAACCGCGATATTCGCAAGGCGGACCATCTCGTCGGGATCTTTCCAGGCGTCGAGCTCCGCAAACTGATCCGCGCCCATCAACAGGTAGAGCGACGCGGGTTGCCGCAGTGTCGCCAGGAAATAGCGAATCGTTTCGATAGTGTACGAGCTCCCCGTGCGCCGAATCTCGACGTCGGACGCCATGAAATGGCGGTTGCCCTTGGTCGCCAGCCGCACCATCGCGAGGCGATGCTCCGCGGGCGCGAGATCGCCCGCCGTCTTGTGCGGTGGCGATGCGGCCGGAACGAAGTAAACCAGGTCCAGGCCGAGCGCCTCGCGATCTTCCTCGGCCGCGCGAAGATGGCCGAAATGGATCGGATTGAAACTGCCGCCGAACAATCCTACCCGCATGCGGTCTGACTTCGGTCGCGCGTTCGTTCAGGCGCGAACCTGTCCGTTTCCGGCGATGACGTACTTGTAGGTGGTCAACTCGTTCAACCCCATCGGCCCACGCGCATGCAGGCGGTTGGTGGAGATTCCGGTTTCGGCGCCGAATCCGAATTCGAAGCCGTCGGTGAACCGCGTCGATGCGTTCACATAAACGGTAGCCGAATCGACCTCGCGTTCAAAGCGCCGAGCCGCTCCCGCGTCGCCGGTGACGATCGCATCCGCAAGATGCGAGCCGTGGCTTGCGATAAACGCGATCGCCTCGTCGAGCGAATCGACCACTTTCACCGCCAGGATCAAGTCCAGGTACTCCGTGTCCCAATCCTCGTCGCTCGCGGCGCGCGCCTCCGGAACGATTTCCCGCGTTCGCTCGTCGCCGCGCAGCTCGACGCCCGCCGCATCCATCCGTGCGGCCAGCGCGGGCAGGAATTTTTCCGCAATCTCGCGATGCACGAGCAGATTTTCCATCGAGTTGCAGACCGACGGGCGCGAACACTTCGCATTGACGCAAATTTCGAGCGCCATCTTCAGGTCCGCCGCGCGATCGACGTAGGTGTGACAAATTCCGTCGAAATGCGGCAGCAGCGGAACCG
>JBGPNU010000135.1:0-8400 GCA_041487675.1 Binatus sp. (SeqCode) | reverse complement strand
CATCGTCTGACCGCGCTGATGCTCGCGCACCTTTACGAACAGTCCCGTAATCTTGTCCATTCCCGTGTCCTCCTCTGTACTTTTTTTGGCCGTTATTGGCCGTTGTCCCCGTGATTTAAAGCCCCCCAAGCTCAATCCCGCATCGGTTCCAACCGACTTGCTCTTATGAGGGCGCGGGAAGTTGGAGCATCTGTCGTGCCACCTTCACTCATTGAGCAAATTCTTCGACTTTTCTACTTTCTGACGCCTTACGATAGGCGCTGTTGCAACTGTTGGTTGCGAATCCGCAACAAAGGGAAGCCTAAACGGTTGGCACGTATAAGTCAAACATAGATAAGCGCGTCTTGGCGCGCTATTGACTAAACAGAAATCGGCGCCGCAACGGATGAATAGGTATGGCTATGGAAGACTACAAAATGGCGCGTCAGATTGCAATAGGAGAGACTCAGCCGAAGCACGATGCTTTGCCCAGCACAAGAGTGAGCATCAAGTCGGTAAATTGTTCAACCGAGCGGCTCGAACCTGATTTGATCGCCAGCCTGTGTCGCGCTGCCATCGGCCGCACCCGCCGGAAGCTCGAGCGCGGTTCGCGCACCGAACACGACCGACGACACTCGCCAGGGCTTCAGGTTGCGATCGATTTTGACAACCTTGCCGCTCCGGTCGAGGAAAACGATATCGATCGCAAAGCGCATGAAGAACATGTGCATCCACATCACGGGCATGAACCGGCCATTTTCGAAGCGCATGCCAGTGCCCGGTTCGAGGCGCTCACGACCGAGCAGGCCGCGGCTCTGGCCGCGGAGACCGCCCGCATCCTCGAGCCTCTCGCAGATCACGGTGCCACGAGTCTGATTCAATGCCCGAACGAGATTAGCCATCGTCTTGCCGCGCCGTCCTTTTCCTGTACAGTTTTGGCGGGACTGTGTCCCTAACATCATCATGTAATAAAATTGGTTGGTTCACAGTGGACCCGTGGCTCCAATAGAAGTTAGAGTGACCAGGCCGACGAACATCACATTGCCCGGGCTCGCCGCGGCGGTCACCAGCCCGGCGACCGTGGTGATGTTGTGGGCCGCTGCCTTCGCGATTGTCTGGGGAATCTGCACGCGATTGCCCCAGCACGTCACACGATGGGACTTCAGCATCTACTATATGTCGGTCACGCTCCTGCACGACGGGCGCAACCCATACACGACCGGGTTCGGGCAGATGGCGGAAAGGACGGGACTCGAGGCGGGGGATATTAGTCATGCCACTGATCCGCCAACCTTTCTGCTCTGCATGGAACCGTTTGCGCTGATTGCAGAGCGGACGGGCTTTTACATTTGGGGTGGACTCAATGCCATCTTTTTAGCCGCGGCGCTGATGATGCTGTTGGGGAGGGCATCGGGGCTCGAAGCAAGGATCGGGTTGGCCCTGGCGGCGGTTGCGCTGATGTATCCGCCGGTGGGATGGCACTTCCTGGCTGCGCAAAGCAAAATCCCTGTCCTGCTGCTGTTGGTAGTGATGATGCGATCCATGGAGCGGGGATGGGACAGGTTGGCGGGGCTTTGTCTGGCGTTCGCGGGTCTGATTCGAGTCTTTCCGCTGCTGGTGGTAGTTTATCTGGCGATCCAGCGCCGCTGGCGTGTGCTCAACTGGACGTTGATGGGGCTAGCGGTGGGCGGCTTGACCACGGTCGGGCTGATCGGAATTAACAAATCTCTTTCCTTTCTCGTCCATGGTCAGCGCGACCTTGTTCATCACTGGCTTGGTTATCCGGCCAATATCGGTTTAGCTGCGGTCGTCTCACGCCTGTTTTGGTTCATCACGGGGGAACAATCTGGCGCCACCTTCGACTTGCTACGGCAGATTGCGATTGCTGCGGCGGACGTGGCGCTGCTCGCCACTACGATTTGGGCGACCCTCAGGCTAAAACCTGGAGAAGATCACGATTGGCGCGCCTTCTCGATGTGGGTCGTGGCATCCGTACTCCTCTCGCCCACCGCATGGACCTACTATATGGTTCTGTTCTTCATCCCGTTTGCGCAGCTTGCCGCGGCTGCCAACCGGGGCCGCGTGAGCCGGCGTGCGGAGATCGCTGCAATTCTGAGCTACCTGACGTTGGCTAGCCTGATGGTGCACGGGGCGCCAGAGGTGACGTATTCTCATCTGGATGGGGTACGGACGGAGCGGTACATGTGGGTCATGGGCGAAGGAGCGTTCGTTTCGGCGATGCTCATGTATCTGGCGGTGTTCTGGTTCACGACCGATAAGGCGCCGGCCTTCGCTAAGGCAACGGAACACAGGCAAGATATTGTCGGCTTACCAAGAACCGTTGCGGAGATAAATTGAGGGCAGCGTCCACATTCCCAACCACGAACCTGAGCGCCTTTGTATTGTACCCGGTTCTCTCGGTCGTTCTTTTTGGACTGCCGGCGCACGTCGGCTATACAAAATAAAATCGCTTTGGTTTCATGGGATACATTCCGATATTCCTCGACGTGACTGGCCGACGTTGCGTCGTGGTCGGCGGCGGCGAGGCCGCTGCGCGCAAGGTCGAGTCGCTGCTTGCGGCTGGAGCGGAGGTTACTATCGTCAGTCCGAGCCTGTCGGCGGCGTCCCTGGCCGCAGCCGTGGACCGGGGTCTGGCGACGCATATCGCTCGTGCGTACCGGCGCGGCGATATCGGCGGATGCGCGCTTGCATATGCGGCGACCGACGATCCCGGCATCCATCGCGCCCTTGCGGACGAGGCGCGGGCGCTCGGTATCCCGCTCAATGTCGTCGATATGCCCGAGTTGTGCAGTTTCATCGCGCCGGCGGTTGTCAAACGGGGCGTGCTTCAAATCGCGATCTCGACCGGCGGCGCGTCGCCTGCTTTTGCGGCCCGCCTGCGGCGCGAACTTGAAAAACAATTCGGCAGCGAATATGGAGTCGCGCTCCAGGTGCTGCGCGCGGCGCGCCGGCGGCTCCACGGCGATGAAATCGATCCCGCGGATCGCATGCGCCGCTTGAAAGATCTGGCTGGGTCCCCGCTGCTCGACGCGATTCGCGCCCGCGACCCGGCCGGATTGAACAGGATACTTGCCGCGCATTTGGGCGATGGCGTCTCTTTGGCGGCGCTCGGACTCGATGCGGTCAAGCTCGGGATTGCGAACGCGCCGGAAGTTCAGCATTAGACCATGGACACGCTTTGGCTATTACCGGCGCTCGGCTGTTACGCGCTGTCGGCTGCGCTGTTCGTATTCGATCGCTTGCTGGGGCGGACCCGCGCGACGGGTTACGCGGTTGCGATTTTAGGCGCGGGCGCCGTATTTCATGCTTTCGATTTGACCGCGCGCGGTCTGCAGGCGGGAAATATCCCGGTCACCAACTTTGCGCAGGCGCTGTCGTTCCTGGCGTGGCTGACCGCGCTCGCGGGACTGTTGATGATCGTGCGGCTGCAAATGGCTGTGATCGGCGCGTTCGTGGCGCCGGCAGTCACAATCGCGCTCGGCGCCGCTTCGCTCACGATGAGCAGCGGACGGCTCAAGCTGCCGGCGACGCTGCAGAGCATATGGCTCCCGATTCACGTGACGCTCGCGATCCTCGGCTACACGATGTTCGTGCTGGCGGCGAGCGTGAGTATCGTGTACTTGGCGTATGAATCGCGGCTCAAGGCCAAACGCGCGCTCGGTCCGGCCAATGAAGGCGCGCCGAGCCTCGAAAAACTCGATCGAATCAACTATCACCTGCTGGGATGGGGTTTCATGATGCTGAGTCTCGCGATCGTGAGCGGCGCAATCTGGGCCGACGCGACGTGGGGTCATTTCTGGTCGTGGGAGCCCAAGGAATCGTGGTCGCTGGTGATTTGGATTCTCTACGCGGGCCTGCTCGAATCGCGCCTCACGGTGGGATGGCGCGGGCGGCGCGCGGCCGCGCTCACAATAGTGCTGTTCAGCGTGTTGGTTGGTTCGTTTGTGGGCGTTAACCTGATTTTTCCGGGCAAGCATGGCGGCAGCTTCGGCTAGCGCTGCCGCGGCAGACAATGGATCAGACTCTTTTTATCGTCGGCATAAACCATCGCACAGCCGCGGTCGCGTTGCGTGAACGTCTGGCGTTCGCCGAAGGCGAGATCGTCGCGGCGCTGGGACGACTGTGCGCGTCGGCGCCGGCGGTCGCGGAAGCCGCGCTGCTCTCGACCTGCAATCGGGTCGAAGTAGTGGGAGTGGCCGCCGATCCGGCGCGCGCCGCCGAGGAGACGCTCAAGTTTCTGGCCGCGGATCGAAGCGTCGCGCAAGACGTGTTCAACGATGCGGTTTACAGTTTCGCCGGGCGCGACGCCGCCCGTCATATGTTCCGCGTCGGCGCGAGTCTCGACTCGATGGTGGTCGGCGAGCCGCAGATTCTTGGGCAACTGAAGCTCGCCTATGCGCAGGCGTCCGAGGCGCGCAGCGTCGGCCTAGTGCTGCATCGCGCATTCCACAAGGCCTTTACGGTAGCCAAGCGGGTCCGCAAGGGCACGCTTATCGGACGCGGCTCGGTGTCGGTCAGTACCGCGGTGGTCAGTCTTGCGGGACAGATTTTCGACACCTTGAAAGACAAGACCGTGATGCTGATGGGCGCAGGCAGGATGGCGGAGTTGACCGCGCGCCAACTGAACGCGCTCGGAATCGAGTCGCTGCTGATAACCTCGCGCAGCTTCGACCGCGCGGTTGCACTCGCGCGCGAACTCGGCGGAACTGCGGTGCCGTACGAAAACTACAAGCCGTATCTCAAGATGGTTGACGTGCTGATCGGCTCGGTTTCATCGACCAGGCCGGTGCTGGGGCCCGAGGAATTCGAATCGGTAGTTCGCGAGCGGCGCTATCGGCCGATGTTTCTGATCGACATGGGCGTGCCGCGCAATTTTGACGAGCGGCTGAACGCGATGCAGAACGTTTATTTGTACGACATCGACGATCTCGGCGCGCTGGTGAATCGCTCGCTCGGCGATCGGGAACGCGAAGCCGAAAAGGCGGAGCAGATTGTCGAACTCGAACTCGAATCGTTTCTGAAATGGCTCGGCGGCCTCGATCTTACGCCGACCATCAAGGACATCCGCTACAGCATCGAGCGGCTGCGCGACGTCGAGATGGGGCGGCATCGCGGCTGGCTCGCGCAACTCGAACCGGCCGAGCGCGAGCGGGTCGAGTTGCTGACCCGGGGCCTCACTAACAAACTGTTGCATCGCATTTTGTCCGGGCTTAAGCAGCGCGACGACAAGACGCTCGACGCCGCTTTTGCGGCCGAGGTCGCGCGCCGTTTGCTGGGCGCGGAATTCGACGCGCAAGACGCGGAACTCGATGACCCGGATGACGACGAAGACGACGAAAGCGAAATCGAGTAAGCTCGCGGCGCGCGCTCAATGCTGATGGCGCTCAAGCCAAAGCTTAAAATCAAAATTGGTACGCGGCCGAGCAAGCTCGCTCTGGCGCAGGCGTCGATAGTGCGCGCTCGGCTGGCGGCGCAAATTCCCGGAGTCGAAATCGAAGTCGTCGAGATTCGCACCAGCGGTGACAAGCTCACGACCGCATCGCTCGCGCAACTCGGCGGCAAAGGACTCTTTGTCAAAGAACTCGAACAGGCGCTCGCCGCGCGCCAAATCGATATCGCAGTTCATTCGATGAAGGATCTTCCCGCTGTACTCGCGCCTCAGTTCCGAGTGAGGTGCGTAGTCGAGCGCGAGAATACGGCCGACGTGCTGGTGACGCGCGATGGTGCCGCGCTCACGGCGCTGCCGGCGGGCGCGAGGCTCGGCACCTCGTCGTCGCGGCGACGCTTCCAGGCTCTTCGGGTAAATCGCGGACTCGAGATTATCCCGCTGCGCGGCAACGTCGACACGCGGCTCGGTCGCGTCGCCGCGGGAAGCCTTGACGCGATCATAGTCGCGATGGCGGGGCTGAAACGCCTCGGGCGCATCGGCGATGTGAAGTTCGTCGAACTCGACGCGCGCGATTTCATTCCGGCCGGCGCGCAGGGCGCTCTCGCAATCGAAACGCTCGCCGGCCGGAGCGATGGCGGTTCGAGTGAAATAGATGACACGCTCGAGGCTCTTAACGACGCGCGCGCATTTTATGAGACCGCGGCCGAGCGTGCGTTTCTGGCCGCGATCGACGCGTCGTGCACGACGCCGGTCGGAGTGAGAGCGACGGTCGCGGCGACGATGCTCACGATTCGCGCGATCCTGTTCAGTCCCGATGGCGCGCGCGAGATCTCCGAATCGATCGAAGATGCGCTCGATCCAAAACTCGCGCCATCATCTGCGGAGAACACCGGAAAGAGACTCGCGGAAAAAATGCTCGCGCGGGGTGCGGCCGCGATGCTTCGGTCTTGAATGAACGCGCGAGGCAGGAGTGAGCATCGGGGAATCGTCATCCTGGTCGGCGCGGGCCCCGGCGCACCGGACCTGATCGCAATTCGCGGCGCGGACGCTCTGAGCCGTGCCGACGTCGTAATCTACGATTATCTTGTGAGCCCGGAGTTGCTGAGCCTGGCGCCGCCGAATGCAGAGCTGATTTACGCGGGCAAGAAAGGCGGCTCGAACAAAACAATCGAGCAATCGGAACTGAACGCGATGCTAATCGCACACGCGCGCAAGGGGCGGCGAGTTGTGCGGCTCAAGGGCGGCGACCCGTTTATTTTCGGGCGCGGCGGCGAAGAGGCGGAGGCGCTTGCGCGCGCGCGGGTGGCGTTCGAGGTGGTGCCGGGAGTCACGTCGGCTATCGCGGGCCCCGCGTTCGCGGGTATTCCGCTGACCCATCGCGAGCATGGTTCATTCGTCGCGTTCGTCACCGGCCATGAAGACGAGCGCAAGGGCGAGCGTTCGGCAATTCCGTGGAAACAACTTGCGGCGGCGGCGAGAAATCGAGGCACGATCGTAATCCTGATGGCGACGGCGCGGATGCGGGCCACGCTTCAGCGGCTAAGCGGAGCGGGGCTGCCGAGTGAGACTCCAGCCGCGGCAGTGGAGTGGGCGACAACCGCGGCGCAGCGGACAGTGCTCGCGACGCTCGGGACGCTTGCCGACGCGTGTGCGCGCGACGGAGTCGGTGCGCCGGCGGTGCTGGTGGTCGGGGAATGCGCGGGACTGCGAACGCATCTCAAATGGGCGGAGAAGATGCCGCTGTTCGGCCGAACGATAGTTGTCACTCGAGCGCGCACGACCAGCTCGGATTTCGCGGCGGCGCTCCGGCGGCTCGGCGCCGATGCGATCGAATTTCCAACCATCGAAATGGCGCCGCCGAAAAGTTTCGCGGCGCTCGACAAAGCGATCGCCCGTCTGGATTCGTTCGACTGGATAATTTTCACGAGCGCGGCCGGAGTCGAAAGTTTCATCGAGCGCCTCAAGTCGCTCCGCCGCGATATTCGCTCTTTCGGACGCGCTTCGATTGCCGCGATTGGGCCCGCAACTGCTTCGCGGCTTGCAGACTATGCGCTACGCGTCGCGGCGGTTCCGGACGAGTATCGCGCGGAGGCGATTATTTCCGCGCTCGGCGCGGGCCGGATTCGCGGCAAGCGCTTTCTTATTCCGCGCGCCGAAATCGCGCGGGAGGTTTTGCCCGAGAGCCTGCGCGAGAAAGGTGCGAAGGAGGTCGAGGTCGCGCCGGCATATCGAACCGTCAAGCCGAAGCGCGCGCATGTCGAGCGGATGCGCGAACTGATTGCGTCGGGCGCGATCGATCTGGTGACATTCACCAGTTCGAGCACGGTGACGAATTTCTGCGAGTTGGTGGGCGCATCGGCGAAGGGCCTCAAGGCGGCGGCGATCGGGCCGATAACCGCGGCGACCGCAAAGCGGCACGGTTTCGAGGTGATTGTCAGCCCCGGCGAATACACGATTCCTGCTCTCACAGAGGCGATTACCGACTTTTTCGCGCAGCGCCCGAAATTACGATGAGCGCGGGGCTTCTCCACAGCGTGCGCAGCTATATAATCGACGGCGGGAAGCACGATGGCATTTCCAATCAATCGACCGCGGCGGCTTAGACGCACCGAAACGATTCGACGGATGGTTCGGGAGACGCGGCTTGCGCCCGACGACCTGATCCTGCCGATGTTCGTGTGCGCGGGTCGCAGTGTGAAGAAGCCGGTCGAATCGATGCCGGGGGTGGCGCAAATGTCGGTGGACAATATCGTCGCCGAGGCGCGCGAAACTTGGAGCGCGGGAGTGCCCGCGGTTATCTTGTTCGGAATTCCCGAACGCAAAGACGCTGAGGGCAGCGAGGCGTGGAACGACAACGGCGAAGTGCAGCGGGCGATTCGCGAGATCAAGGAACGGGTGCCCGGCATGGCCGTGATCACCGACGTGTGCATGTGCGAGTACACCGACCATGGCCACTGCGGCGTCGTCGTCGGCAATGACGTGGACAACGACGCGACGCTCGACCTGCTGGT
>JBGPNU010000134.1:0-8432 GCA_041487675.1 Binatus sp. (SeqCode) | reverse complement strand
TCGCGCACTTTCGGCAACCGGTAGAGCCCGTCTTCAAGTACGGTCTCCCCGAGTGCGACGCGCGAAGTCAGCGCGTTGAAAACGATTTCGGGGCCGCGCACCATCCATCGCGCGTCGATCACGCCGGATCGACGCATCGCGCTCGCGAACAACTCACTTACATCCTCGCGCGCCATCCACGATTTCAGATCGGGAGGGTCGCCCAGTGATTCAAAATCGAGTTTCTCGATTACCTCGTGCAGGAAAACTCCGACGGCACGGCCGCTAGGCAAGTCGGCGCCGCCAGTACGAGCCTCGATCGAGTCCATCGCCGTCCTGAATTCCTCGAGATCCGAGTCGAACGGTTCCGCATCATCACGCGAGTGTTGGAGCGAGGTGTACGACCAAATCTTGAGAGGAGCGTGGCGCGCGGCGATTGCGGAGATAGCCTTCCGCGCGTCATCGTCGTGAGTTTCATCGAGAAGCAACCCGGGCGGACTCCAATCGTGAAGCGCCGCTTCGAGACTTCCGCCGTACGTGGAACGATCGCCGGCAGACTCGCGCACTTCCTCGATTTCGAAAAGCTCCGATGCTTGCTTGCCGTTCTCCAGCGGCGCAGCGAGGATCTTGAGTCGCTCATTGAGATGCTTATAGAAACCGGTGAGCTTGGTGATCGACTTGTTCGGAAAGTACGGCAGGTACAGCTTTGAACGCGCGCGCGTCAAGGCGACATACATCAGACGTTGATCTTCCTCGGTCTCCTCGCGCTGAAGTGAAGCCGCCGCCGCCTTTCGCGCGTCCTTGCCGATCGCAACGCGCCGTTCGCCGCCGTCATGGAATACAGCCATGTCAGCGCCTGGATTTCCCTTGTGAGTCCCGCCGAACAGAAAAACCACTTCCGCTTCGAGACCCTTGCTCTTGTGAACCGTCATGATTTGCACGGCGTCGCGCTCGCTCTCGACGCGCAAGACATCGCTGTCATCGCCGCCGGGTAGAGCGCGACGCGAAATATAGTCAGTCAGCAGCTCGATCAGTTCGGCCAGCGCGAGTCTCTGCGCGCCGGCCTTCTCGAGTAGAATCTCGAAGATGTGCAAATAGTTGGTCAGCTCGCGCCCGCTGCTGGAAAGGAACAACTCACGATTGACCAGTCCGCTTTGATGCAGCATCGCGTCGAACATTTCGGCGAACCGCTCCTGGTCGGCGAGCAACTTCCATTCGTATAGCCGCTCCAGGAGCGGATGCGACGGCGGCAGGTCCGCCATGTTTGCAAGACTGGCGTACGGCACCGCGAAGAACGGCGTCGTCCATGCCTTGAATCGGCACGAACGCATCTCGGGTTCCTGCAAGCCCTTCAATGCGTCGAGGATGTCGCTGGCTTCGCGTGTTCCGAACAAACCTTCCTGCTTGTAGAAAGCAAAGGGCACTCCGGCCTCTCGCAGATGCTTGCCGATCGCAACGCTCTCCGGATTCGAGCGGGTGAGGATGAAGATGTCTTTCGCCTTTACCGGCTTCAGCTTCCCATTCCCGGCCGGCACTTGGAGCTGAGCTGATCGGTTGCCGAGCATCGTGCTGATCATGGCCGCAATATGAATGCCGATCGCTTCGCGCGCTCCACCGGCCGAAATACTTGGCCGGTCACCAATCAGCTTCAATAGCGTGACCGGCTTGAAGGGATCGCGCTCGCCGGCCGTGGTGCGCAGGTTTTTGCGTCCGCACGTCACTGGGAAGTCATAGCGGATCTCTCCGGTGAAGAATGGCGGCACTGCCTCCTGTCGCAGGATTGAATTCACGGCTTCGATAAGTTTTTCCGTGGATCGGAAATTCAAGGAAAGCGGGACGAAGGTTGCGTTCCGCTCACTCAATTCGCGGCGGGCGGCGATATAGGTGAAAACGTCCGCGCCGCGAAATGAGTAGATTGCCTGTTTCGGATCGCCGATCAGGTGGATGAAATTTCTCTCACCTTCGATAAAAATCCGCCGGAAGATCTTCCACTGCAATTCATCGGTATCCTGGAATTCGTCGATGAGCGCGTGGCGGTAGCGATCCCGCAACGTCGCTGCGAGCGTCGCGCCGCCATCCTCGTCCAGGGCGTGGGCGAGCCATGCGAGCATGTCATCGTAATCGAGCAAACCGCGTTCGCGTTTGACTCTATCCATCCGCGCCGCGATTCGTGGCAGAAGCTCATCGGTCACCCGCACTTCGATCGCAAGCGCGGCGCGTTGGTCCGCACTCAACCGCGCATTGCGCGCGAGTTCATCGGTCAGCAGATAGTGCTTCTGATGAGCGTTGTAGAGATGATTCTCGAGGTCTTGCATAGAGTGTTCCGCAAGCCATTCGGCCAGTAGTTTCCTGGCCGGTTGGTCGCCGGCGATATGTTCCCGCAGTTCGGCTCGAAACGCCTCGTGGAAACTGCTCAGCGTGTCGGTCACTTCGAGTTCAAATCGCGTGCCGGTCTGGAAGGCCAGTTCGGAGAGGATCCGATGGCAGAAGCTGTGGATAGTCTGAACGGGCGCGCGATCGAAGCTGAACAACGCCTCCCTGAGTTTTCGGATGCCGTCTTCGCCGATCGTGGCTTCGTCTTCATCGTTCGCTTCGGCCTCCGATGCGCCGGTGATTACCGATTCGAGCGTCGCGCGGATTCGCGAGCGCAGTTCAATTGTTGCTTTTTCGGTGAACGTCACGACCAGAATTCTGTCAATGGTCGCGTCGGTCTTAAGCAGGATTTCGACGACTAAATTTTCAATGGTGTAGGTCTTGCCGGTGCCGGCGCTGGCCTCGATCACCGCATGCTGGTCGAGCGGGATCTGGTCGAGAATTCGCGGCCGCCGATATTTCAAATCGCTCATCGCATGCGACTCCATCCTTCGAAGATCCCCGCGATCGGACCAAAGCGATCGTCAATGATACTTAAGAGGTTGTCCATCTTTGGCGGCTCGAAACTGTGCGCGATGGCTCTTCTGATTGGACCGTAGTCGGAACTGCAAAAGTGCTTTTCGTTACCCACGGCGTCGCGCAAGCTCTCGAGTTTTTCCTCGATGATGTCGTCCTCGCCTTTCCTCCGCGCGGTCTGAACACTCTCGACCGCCTCGATCGGCAGAAAATAGTTGCCGGCGCCGGAGAGTAATTCACTTGCGAGTTTGGCCAGGTATTGTCGCGCCGTTTCGCGGCTCATCGGCGCAAACTTTCTGACCCACGCCGGGCTGTCGCCGCCGCCCACGATGACTGCGCGGAAGTTCGGATCAATCGATTCGCCAGCGGCACTAAGGGCGATCGAATGCATCGCGAGCGCCAGCAGATCCCGGGCCTTCGTCCCTTCGCGCACAACGCCCTGCATCGCCGCGTCGAGCTTGGGCGACATCCGCCGAATCGTGCCATAGAGATTGACGCGCTGCGTGAATGCGACCGCGCCGGGCCGTTCGACATTGACGTCAAGCGCGATTGCATCGACGAGTCGATCCGCGCGAAAGAATTCGTCTGCGCGGCCGATTCGGATGTCCTGCCATTGCGCGAGGTTGCCGACACCTGCTTGCGCCGCCTTCTCGATCCATCTCTTGATCAACTGCTGATGGACGACGGCAGCGGTATCCGCGAACACGCCGGCCGGCGCCTGACCTTTCATCTGCGCGACAGAAAACGCATCCTTGTATTTCTGTTCGATAGCAGCCGGGTCGCCGCCGGATTCCCAGAAAACATCACGCAGAAGAATTGACTTCTGGAGGATCGACTGCTCGAGCGGTTCGTCCCCGCCTTCTTCAGCAGCGTCATCGTCGTCAAACATGCCAAGCGCGTATCGCGCCGTCGCTTGCAACGGACAGAGAAGAAAGTGCCTGAGCGCGGAAAGCGGAAGCCAAATCTCGTCACGCCGGTGCGATGCTGTCGCGGCGCTCTCAGGCGGCTTGATGATCCGAAGACTGTTGCCGATTCGATCGGCAACTCCCGCCGGCAATACCTTCAACAGTTCGTCATGCCTTGGCAGCAGACGGTTTCTCGCATGCTCGTTTAAGTTTTTCCTGAGCGCCAGCATCCGCGCGCCTCGCCGCGCATCGGAGTCGAAGCTCACAAGATCGCGATTGCTCTCGGGAGGAGGCGAATCCGCGAATTCAGGAAAATATTCGAGGTCATATTGGCTGACTGGATGTTCAATCGTCATCTTCGCAAGAGCGTTAGCGTCAACGAATCCACGCATGATGAATTGTAGTTCGTGGATCACGGATGACGGCTTAAGCTCGTCTCCGGATTTCGCGTCGCGCGACACGTAGGAGAGAAAAATTCGCTCGCGCGCGGCCAGTAGCGTCTCGAGGAAGAGATAACGATCGCGCTCGGTTGGAGTGACATCGCCCGCGCGGCGCTTGAGCATCCTCAGATCCATCGGATCGCGGCGATCCCGCGCGGGAAAGTCACCTTCGTTGAGCCCCAGCACAAAGATCGTCTTGAACGGAATCGAACGAAGCGAGGAAAGCGAACCGACGGCGACCCCGCGCCCCGAAAATTGTCCCCGGCGGGATTCGAAGTCGGCGATTTGCGCGGCAACCATTTCGCGCGCCGATGCATACGATATGGGACCGACGCGCAATTTCGACTCGCCTATCGACTCGATTGCATCGAGGAAATTGTCGCGAACGCGTTCATCGATCACGCTCGCGGGGCGGATGTACGCGTTAACGAACTCGCTCAGCATCCGCGACCATTCGTGCGGAGTGAGGCGCGCATCCCGCATCGACAACGCGTCAGCGATGAGCGAGCGCGCTCCACGCACGAATCGCGCCGCGCTCGCGAGTTGATCCTGTGCGACTTCGAACGGCAGATAGCTGTTGACGCCAGCCTCGTAAAATTTCGGCCTCTCGTCACGCTGACCGGTCATCATCACGCCGAGCGCGAGGCGTTTGATTCCCTGGTCCCAGTGGAAGAGTCCCGATGGAATGTAGGTGTCCTTCAGATCTTCGTCGCCCGCGCCGAAGAAGATGCCGAGCGCCTCGCTCCATCGGGGCCACGCGCTCACGTCGATTCCGGTATCGTCCATCAGCGCGGGATGCGTCAGCAGGCGGATTATTTCGCCACGCGCAAAACGGCTGAGCGGCAGCGCAATGAGCAATTCGATGGCTTCGGCAACCCGGCTGGTGCTCGAGAATTTGCGGCTAACCAGATCGATCGGAATTTCATGCTGTTTACGAAAGACGCTTTCGATGTGCGCAACATATTCGTCGATCGCGGAGTCGGGAATCATTACTGCGATCTCGTGGAACCGAATGCGCTCGGCCTTGTTTTGCGCGGCCAGTCCTTCGTTCTCGCGAATGATCGACCAGATTGCGTTCGCCACGATTTCGGACTCTCGGCGGATTCCCGGGCAGGCAAGAAATCGAATGCGCCGATCGTCTGATGCACCCTTGTCCGCTTCGACCTGGAGACGATCCGGCTCGCGATCAAGGATGCTCTGCTGGAGCGTATCGAACAGCGCCGGCGAGTCGGCGGCCCCCGGATCGGAAAAGAGCGGAACAAAATCGCATTGCGAGAGTTCGTTGAGCATTCGGATGTATTCGCGGCCCGGCCGCCCCCAAAGCCTTAGAGCGGGCGAGTCTGAAGACGCATTTAATGCAAACGGATCTTCAGATTCGTCGATGCGGTTGCCGACCTTGTCTTCACGATGCGCCCATCCGGCGAGCGCCCCGCGGCGCGAAGTATCGACATCTTCCCAGAACTCGCGACACGGATTGAGTGCGTAAATCCGGATGTCGCCCGCCGCGCCCAGCCGGGCGAATATTTCCGCATAAGCGTTGCCCGCGTATGAGGAGCCGAACACGTGAAGCGTCGGCGACAGCGCGGCGCTCAGCCGCTCAGCATCGATCGACTCGAATGCATCCGGGAGCATCATCAGTCGGGTTTCGGAATCCAGCATCCACTCCGAACGAACGCGGCCATGCGAATCAAAGACCAATTGCCACAGGTGCCGCTGCCATCGCTCCGTTTCTTCCATCGCGCTGAGATCGGTACGCCGAGCCGCCCGCCATTTCTTGATCATATGGCGCCGCGAAATCGAATATTCACGAAACAGCCGCGCTAGCTGGCCCGCAAGCATCAACGCTCTGAGCTCGAGGTCGGTATCGGTTTTCGAGCCGGCCTGGATGTAGTCTCGCGCCGGCTTCAGGTCGGGGTCGTCGCGATTGGCCGAACTCCTGAGACATTCGAATAGGATTAGCTGAAGGTCATTGGGGTTCTCTCGGGCGTCGAGGATTTTGAGGTTGCGATCCGTCGCCTCGAGTATTTCCGCGAGATAATTCCGCAGGAACGGGAATTTCAGATTCGCGGCGACCCCAATCGATTCGGCCAGCCGATACTTTACGAACTGCTCGACGACCCGGCTGGGTACGACGATCGAAACCGGCTCGAGCGGTTGGCGGCGCTGATGCTCGGTTACCGCAGTGGCCAACGGTGCAATCAGGTTCTCGAGTCGGTTGGAGTAGTGAAGACGAATCATCGCGGATCAGCTTGTTGTCGTCATCGTTCTGAAATTCCCATCGCCGAGTATCGTTCGTTGGTGTTCGTTTCGCCATCCGGGGAGCGACTCGACGTATTGCTCAAGATCTCTCCCACGCTCGCGGGCGCAACATCCTGAACCTAACCCCTTCCCTCGAGGCAAGGGGAACAATCGCGTGGAGAGAGGGGGAGACACGCGGATGCCGCGCGACTCTACCGTGCTGGATAATGTTGGCGCACTGCCCCGACTCGAAGCTTGCGAGAGCGAAGCGCCGGGTTCATCCTGACGCTTGAACGGAATTGCGGAGTCACTTGTCGGCAGCCGGCGAAGTAGGCCGCGAGGGGAGGGAGGAACTCTCATCAAGAACCTGCAATCGGGATTTTGCTCGCCACCCATGCTTGCGCGTTGGCTTTCGCGCGTTCTTCCGCTTGCTTTTCCGCTTGCTCTGACGATTTTCATCGTCTTCATTTTAATAGCGCCCAGTCTTGCGAGCGCGGCATCGCCATCGGTCGTGCGGTTCTCACCGCAAGGCACGGTGAAGCAGGTCCGGCAGGTGACGGCGCGATTTTCCGATCCGATGGTGCCGCTTGGCGATCCGCGTGACACCGCGGCGCCGTTCGAAGTTGATTGTCCAGCGCACGGCGCCGCGCGATGGATCGACAGCCGTAACTGGTCGTTCGACTTCGCGAGCGATTTGCCCGCGGGCTTGCGCTGCGCCTTCAAGATGCGTGCGGGCCTGAAGACGCTCGCGGGCAATGCGTTCATCGATCTGCAGACGTTCAGCTTCGACACCGGCGGTCCGTCGATAATCGAGCAGCGGCCGTGGCCGGGGAGCATCGATATAGATGAGCAGCAGGCATTTGTGCTGGTGCTGGACGCGGAACCGGACGAGGCGACGATTCTCGAGCACGCGGGATTTTCGGTCGAGGGGGTCACGCAGAGAATTGGCGTGACGATCGTGAACAGCGCGGATCGCGACACGCTGCTCAAGCGTTTTGAAAAGACGACGAGCAAGAAGCCGGTGGTGATCCTGGCGGCAAAGCAGCGCTTTCCCAACAATGCCGCGGTGAGCCTGATTTGGGGCAAAGGAATCAAGTCGAAGAGCGGCATCGCGACCGATCAGGATCAGACTCTCAGTTACAAGACGCGCAGAGTCTTCGAGGCGACGATGCGCTGCGAGCGCGAGAACGCGAAGGCGGGATGTATTCCGTTGACTCCGATCACGCTCTCGTTTTCCGCGCCAATCTCGGCCGCGCAAGCAAAGAAAATTGCGCTGGCGGGTCCCGACGGAACGCGGCAGTTCGCACCAATCAGCGATCCTTCGGACGTGTCGTCGCTCACATGCAAAGGACCCTTCAAGGAATTATCGGAGTATCGGATCGAGATTCCTGCGGGACTTAAGGATGACTCGGGGCGCGACCTTGCAAACGGGTCGCGCTTTCCAATGACGATTGCGACCGGAGAATTTCCGCCGCTCGCCAAGTTCTCCGCGCGCTTCGGAATTATCGAGAGCGCCGATCCGGTGCTGCCGCTGACGGTGCGCAATCTGGAAGCTCAAATCGCGGGCCAACAGATCAAGCTTGGCGATTCGGGGTCAGGCTCGAGCGTGCGCGATCTGATGACCCGACTCGAGGCGGTCCTGTGGCGCGTTCCTGAGCCCAAGGCGACAGACGTGATCTCGTGGCTCAACCGAGTAGCCGAAGCGAAGCGCGCGACCTCGGTGTTCAGCGGCGAGAACGCGGGCGGTGCGAAACAATTCACGATGCCGAAACCCAACGGGCCCAACGCATTCGAGGTGATGGGAATTCCGCTCAAACGTCCGGGACTGTACATCGTGGAGCTCAAGAGCACGCGACTCGGGAGTATCCTGCTCGGCGCGCCGCGCCCGATGTACGTTCCAACCGCGGCGCTGGTCACGAACCTCGCGGTCCATTTCAAGCAGGGAGTTGCGAACTCGATTGTATGGGTCACGGCGCTCGAG